>JAHEYA010000108.1 GCA_023251855.1 Bacteroidota bacterium | reverse complement strand
ATTTTGATCAACTGTGCCTGCTTCTTCCAATAGTTTTACAAAAGGCATTGAACTACCATCTATTATTGGTATTTCAGGCGCATCCAACTGTATAAGAACATTATCTATTTCCAGACCAACCAAAGCAGCAAGTACATGTTCTGTAGTATAAACCCGGGCTCCATTTTGTTCAAGTGTCGTTCCTCTGGCTGTATCTACAACATTGTCTACATCAGCGTCAATAATAGGATTGTCGGTTAAATCCACACGTTGAAATTTATAGCCATGATTTTCAGAGGCAGGAACAAACGTAAGATTTACTTGTTTTCCGGTATGTAATCCAACACCTGAAATGGATACAGACTTTTGTATAGTTCTTTGTTTTACAATCATTTTTCTTCGCTATTTAATGCCTGTACCAGTAATTTTTAATCAGGGTCAGGCTTTTAAAAACTATTATGAATATAAAGTTCAATTTCTTTTATAACATTTCGGTTAGTCTAATATCAAACTCAAGCAACCGAAATTCAAATGTAATAAATTATTGATAGAATTATTTAAATTTTAAAATCTAGGATTGACCTCTCCATATTCCTTTGGACAACATAAATAATATTTTTTAACTGTTTTTTCTAAAACAGCAATATTGAGCTGATCAGAAGCTTTTGCAATATCAACTACGCTCCCGTCTTTAAACAAAATATTAATACTTATTTTATCACCACGATAGGCATCATTTTCAACATTACCTGTAAACACAAAGTAATCTACTTCGTTATCTTTTAAATGCAATTGGTCCCTCACTGCCTTTTTTATTTTGTCGATTTTTGTTTTTTTGAAGGATTTATTTTGCATTTCTGCTTTAAACAATCTTCGATTTACTAATTGCCTGCAAAGTAATGAAAGGACAATATCTTTATGATTCGACCATACTTTTATGGAGGCCATTATATCTGAATCATCCAGGTTTGCAAACGCATCCAATAAATCTGATTTATCTTTAAAATCTTTTTTATTATATTGATTGTATAAAAAGATTTTCAATGCAGGTGTACAGAAAAGATCAACCTTTTTTTGCGCAAGTTCCTTAGCACGTTTTAGAATATTTACCAATAAATTTTCTGCACTCAAAACGGTTTTGTGCAGATACACCTGCCAATACATCAGTCTTCGGGCAATTATAAATTTTTCAATTGAATAAATTCCTTTGGCTTCTACCACCAGCTGATCATCAACCACATTCAACATTTTAATGATTCTGTCTGAACTAATTACTCCTTCTGATACTCCTGTAAAAAAACTGTCACGCTTCAAATAATCCAAACGATCCATATCCAATTGGCTGGAAACCAACTGATGTAAAAATTTTTTATGATATTTATTTTGAAAGATCTTTATTGCCAACGAAAGTTGTCCTTTGAATTCTTCATTCAGCCGGCTCATAAACAGTTGAGACAGGTCCTCATGTGTCACATCATTTACAATACTATGCTCTAATGCATGCGAAAATGGGCCATGGCCAATATCATGTAAAAGAATTGCAATGTTTGCAGCTTTAGCCTCTTCTTCAGTAATAATATGATTCTTAGAACGAATTTCTTCTATAGCTAAACACATCAAATGCATTGCACCCATTGCATGATGAAAGCGCGTATGCAATGCCCCTGGATATACTAGGTTGGTTAACCCTAACTGCTTGATTCTACGTAAACGTTGAAAATAGGGATGTTCTATAAGATCAAAAATAATTTCATAAGGCAGTGATACAAAACCGTAAATAGGATCGTTAAATATTTTATGTTTGTTTGAGAATGAATCCATTTAGGAAATGTTGAATGTTAAATTATAAATGTTGAATTAATTAAAAAGTAGTATGAATTTTTTATGTAAAATTTAGCATTGAGCATTCAACATAAATTTACTTTAATACTACCATCTTAAGCATCTTTGACAGATAATTTTCATTTCCAATTTGATAAAAATAGGTACCATTTGAAAATGAATGTACATCGAGTGAAAGCGAAGTTTGTTTATCCTGAATTTTTTCTTCTTTAATCAATTCCCCAACAGAATTAAAAATTTTCAAGCACATATTTTTTTTATTCTCAAATGAAAAATTAATGTTAGTTAATGTATTTGCAGGGTTTGGAATATTTTGCAAAATAAAACTTTCACGATTATCAATTTTCTCAATGTTTACAGTTGATGTAGTAGTGCTAACTGTCAAGTCATCAAAATAAAATCCATCATAATTTGCACCTGCATCACTAACTAATTTAAAACGTAATTGTATAGTTTGTCCTATATAATTATTCAAAGTCATTTCTTCTTTTACCCAAAAATTCTGAAACCCTTCATACAATGGATTTCCCATATCTTGGTTTGCACTGCCGGCTTTAGTATATTTTCCACATAACGGATTCCAAGAAACCCCTCCATCATTTGATGCAAGCACTTCAACATAGTCGTATCCAGCTTCAATTTGCCATTTTGCCCAAAAATTTAAAGATGCCGAAATCGCTGAAGTTAAGTCTATGGTAGAGTTTAATGTTAGTGTTTTATTTGTATTATTAGTATAGTTACCTGTTGGACTATCAGTTATTGAACTGGGTGAAGAAATAAACTGAGTTGTCGAAACTCCCCAGTTACCACCCGAAGAAGTGAATCCTGAAACTGATGAACAATTGTTGGAATAAGAAATAAGTGGTTGTCCATAAATTTTTGTAATTGTATCATCATTATTATAAAGTCCGTTATTCACTCGTAATATATAGCTGAACACTTGTCCGGATTGAATTGCGGAATTTAGTGAATACGAAATAGAATCATTTTTCAACTGTAATAAACTCATTGCTGAATATATTTTAGGCGATCCAACTGAACTTATCCAACTATCCAAAGGTATTATGGAAACAGTATATACTGCCGGACTATCCAATCCTAACCGTTGAATAGAATATTTTAGAGAACCATTCAAATTCGAAATGGTAGACGGTGAAATATCTTTTACAAGAGCATATGCTCCAATCAATTCAGCCCCATAAATATTCTGAGTTAATGAATTACGACACATTGGAAGAATGCTGCTTTGTGGCGGCCAAAAGCCTTCATTATGTTCACCTACCTCAGGAGTCATCGAAAATATTTTGTTTTTTGTTGATTGTTCACCATATCCCCAATCATCTGAATCACCATTCGTAACATAACTTACAGTTTGATTAGTAAGGCCCGCAAAGAAATGGTTTTGAGAGGTCATTAGTCTGCAATGATCAACATACACAGCCGAATCAGGCGTATAAAAGTCAGCAATATAACTCCAGGGGTAAATTAAATCATTTCCATAAGTATGATAATTAATACACATTTTAAACTGGTGACTTTCCTCAAACAACTTCATTGCTTGTGTTTCCGGTTCTGAAAAGGCTGTAGTTCCGCGATAGGTATCAGAACTTGTGCTTGGGGATGATCCTGTATTATCATATCCCCAATGCTTTCCATAATTCCGGTTTAAATCAACTCCAAAAGTTCCGTCATTATTATTTCTTCTGTTCTTCCGCCACATCCCGCCACCAGTAGGGTCAGTACTTTCATTGAATAAATAACCATCAGGATTTACACAGGGTACAAAATACAGTTCAGTATTATCAACCAATGCTTTAATTTCAAGATTAGTGGAATAATTCTCCAATAAATAATACATATAAAATATCATTTGTGAAAGTGAAGCCGGTTCACGCGCATGATGCAACGCAGTGTATAGTATCTGGGGTTCATTTTCATTTTGATTCGGATGATCAGATATTTTTAACCAATAGATTGGCCTTCCTTCAATAGAAGTAATAGTTCCAATTTGTTGTTTTGAAGTAATAAGATTAGGAAACTTGGCCGACATGGTATCTAAAATGTTTAACATTTCACTGTATGTGAAATAGCCACCCATAGAGCCAAACTGGAAATTTGCAGGAGTAATTATATTGTTTTGAGTAGAAGAATTACAGCCGAAGTCTCGACTACTCATGCTTTTTTCGTTTTTTTCGTTTTTTTTTACCGGCTGTGTTTTATTTTGATTTGCATAAAAAGCAGCAACATCTTCGATTAAAATTTCAACTTTAAAACCATTTTCTTTTGCAATAGCAATTTCATGCTCCGAAAAATCCGAAATAAAGTAGGTGTTTTTTTTACCTTCTCCATGATCAACAGCCAATCCGAGTTTCGCCAGTTGGATTATTGTTTTTTCCTTCTCATCAAGATATATTTTTGCTCTTGAATATTTTACCTTCTGTGAATAAGCAACAACAGAGCACAACATGAGAAACAAGCAGAAATACTTTTTCATATTATTATTTTTAGTAAATATAAAAGATTATTCTCAATAATACAAAGCATACATCCTCTGGGGTTCAAAATAAAGTACTATGCTAAACTACTATGCCTTTTTATTATTTTTAGTCCCGTAGGGACGGTATATTGGTAACAAAATATAATCACCCCATCCTCAAGTCCCGTAGGGACGACATTCTACTCGGTGTACCTAATCCATTACAAACTAAAATATGGTACCTACGGGACTTTTTGCCATACTCAAAAAATGTATAGAAGTAGTACTATGAAATAAAAATTCAGCGAAATTTCTCTTTATAAAAGCTCAAATATCTTCTCAGATCTAATCGATATTTTTTTTTAAATTCTTTATCGAAAACATCATATTGTGAATCATATCGCGAAAAAGCCATAAAAAAAGCATTCTTCTCTTCAAAAGCTTGAAAGGAATATTTAAAATATTCTTTGCGTTTAAAAAGTGGTAAACGATTTACTCCAAGGACTATTTCGGTAATTATTTTTATTTTTTTCTGCTCCTTAATTTTGTCAGATTCAATTGTAGATAGTAACAAATACAAGCTGTCTAATCGTTCAATTTTTTGTAGAATGTATTCCCTAAAACAATATTCATCCGATTTAGTGTGAAGGTAATTGAGGTATTGTTTTGAGGAGATTCCATATTTATTAATTAAAAATTTCTCTGCTCCTTTATCACCAATAAAATTCGCAAGATTTTCATTAAATTCTACATTGTTTTTTATATAAATTGTTCCATGGGTTAATTCATGTATAATTAAATTAGCAAGTTGTCCTTCACTTTTATAAAGCATATTTGAAAGAATAGGATCTTTAAACCAGCCAAGTGTTGACCATCCTGTAGGACTGTAAACATCAACATCATAGCCTTTCAATTTCAAATTTTTTATTTCTATTTCAGCTTCACTTTTATTAAAAAAACCTTTGTAAGATACTATTCCTAAAAGCGGAAATGACCATTCTTTTGCTTTAAAGGAATAAGGTTCACATGCTGACACGGTGAATAAAATTGATCTGTTGTGCTGATCGAACACCGTAGAATAACTATCATTAGGATTTATACCAATACTATCAACAGCATATTGTTTTATTTCGGTTATAAGATTTAATTTTTGTTTTAATGAATCCGGAAAAGAAATATCCTGCATTATTTTGTCGATGGGTTGTGCATTCAGGATAATTGTCAATTGACCTTTTCCTTGGGAGATCAAATAGATAGCCATACTGCTCCAACAAAGACAAACTATCATTACCAGTAATAACACTAATTCAAAAAAGAGTTTTATTGATTTTTTCACGATGTTGTAAAGATATTAAAAGACTTTGTGGAACCTGCCAGGTTTAAATATAGAATGTTTTTTACGATTATTCAAAATAAAAATTTCTACATTTGAAAAAAATAATTTGCCATGTTTTTTGCACTCTCAAAACTTCTTGCCTTTTCTATTAATCCTATGGTGTGGATAATAATTCTTTTGTTGTTTGCACTTTTATCTAAATTCCCAAATCGGAAAAAAAAATGTTTGTGTTGGGCATTGGTATTGACTATATTTTTTTCTAATCAATTTTTATTCGTTGTAGTTGCAAATATGTGGGAGATACCAGCAACCCGCTTTGAAAATGTCAAACCTGCGGAAGCAGGAATTGTATTTGGTGGAATGAGCGTTTATGATGACGATTTTAACCGTGCACAGTTTTTTCGTGGGGTAGATCGCATGATACAGGCTGTAGAGTTATATAGACGAGGGTATATAAAAAAAATAATTTTTACAGGCGGTTCCGGCCGATTGTTGCATCCCGAAATGAAAGAAGGCAACTATATTAAACGCTATTTATTATACATGGGTGTTCCCCAAAAAGATTTTTTCATTGAAAGTGAATCACAAAATACGCGTCAAAATGCTTTGTTTACAAAGGAGTTGTTGAATAAAGAAAATATAACCGGGAATTTTTTATTGATCACTTCCGCCTTCCACATGCGAAGAAGTTTGGCATGTTTTAATAAAGTTGGTATTAGTTCAGAACCCTATAGCACTGATCGTTATGCGGGTCCACACAGATTTGAATTTGATTATTTATTTATTCCAGAATCTTCTATTATAAGCGATTGGAATATATTTCTAAAAGAATTTGTTGGGTTTATTACCTACAAAATTATGGGTTATGTATAAAAGCTAATACCTATTAAACGCACGTAAATTAGTTATTTCAATGACACTAACTGTTCTTCAATAGCCTTTATTTTAGCTTCTGTATCTGCCAATTTTTTCTTCTCGTTTTCTACCATCTCTGGTTTTGCATTCGCAACAAATTTTTCATTTGCAAGCTTTATTTGCACCGATTTTAAAAACCCTTTATTATAATTCAAATCTTTTTCAAGGCGATCCTTTTCTGCAACTACATCAATGTTTTGGGAAAGTGGAACATAAAATTCAGCATGTTTTAAAACAAAAGAAAATGCACCATCTACTTTTTTGTCGACATACTCAAAACTATTTAAATTACAAAGTTTTATAATGATATCATCATACATTTTTATGATTGTTCCCTGATTGACCTTTTCAAATACATTCAATTTTTCTTTCGGTGAAATATTTTTTTGCTTACGAATATTTCTGATGTTTGAAATTACTTCAATTACTATCTCGAAATCCTTTACAATTGTTGTTTTTACAGCATTAACCAAAGGCCACTTTGCAATAATTATAAAATCTTTCTCTGTTCGCGGTTTTATCAAATGCCAAATCTCTTCTGTAATAAAAGGCATAAAAGGATGTAGTACTTTCAATATTTTTTCAAAGAAAATAATTGTTGCATCATACGTTTCTTTATCAATTGGTAATGATTTACCATCAACAAATTCCGGTTTGATCATTTCTAAATACCAAGCACAGAAATCGTCCCACACCAATTTATATGTTGCCATCAAAGCCTCACTCATCCTGTATTTTGAGTACAAATCATTGATGAGATTTAATTGCTCATTAAATTTTGCATCAAACCATTCAACAGCGATTTCATTGGCTCTGACAGGGTTTGAAACCCTGTCAGAGTTTACGTCCCAACCATTAATTAACCGGAACGCATTCCAGATTTTATTTGAAAAATTGCGACCTTGCTCACACAAGCTTTCATCAAATGGCAGGTCATTACCTGCCGGGGAACACAACAGCATACCAACACGAACTCCATCAGCTCCGTACTTTTCAATCAATTCAATTGGATCAGG
>JAHEYA010000471.1 GCA_023251855.1 Bacteroidota bacterium | reverse complement strand
AATTTATTGAAATCGCTCGCACCCGATACTTTTCCGAAATAACCTTTTTTTGCATCGTCTTTTAATTTAAGATTCATTACCTGCATGGTTTCATTTCCATCATCGGTTGCTCCTTCATTCTTCTTCTCATAAACCTGCACCGATTCTACTGATTTGGCATTTAAATTTTGTGTAGCCATGCTTGGATCACTTCCAAAAAATTCATCACCATCTACCAATACCTGGTCAACTTTTTTACCTTGTGAAGTTATTTTTCCTTTTGCATCTACTTTAATTCCGGGTAGTTTTCTCAACAGATCTTCAACAGTAGCATTCGGTTTTACTTTAAATGAATCTGCAGTATAAATCAGTGTATCTCCTTTATAATAAACAGGGTCTTTGTAGGCATATATTACAATTTCATTCAATAGATGGCTTTTAGCGGGAAGAATTATTTTACCAAAATCAAACGTATAATTGGTGGAGCTTCCAAAAATATAATAGGATTTTTCTCCAAATTTCGGATGTGAAATAATTACCTGAACCGTATCGATAGGCAAATTTTTTAAAACAAAAAATCCTGTTGCATCAGAACGGGTATGAGCCACAAGAACAGAATCTTTAATGCGAACAGCCATAATGTTTGCAAAGGTTAGTGGAGTTTGTGCAACTGTATCCTGCACATTCCCGCCAATACTCATTTTTTGAGAAAATGTAGGAATACTTATAATAAGGAAGCTTATCGCTAAAACAACATATTTACACATAAAAAAAAGTTTTTTTGTGAAACAGTACTTACCTCATAATGTTGAAAACCAAAAAAGATACAGAAAAGTATATTAGGAAATGAATAAAATTTATTTGGGATCTAAAATTACAAATTTATTTTACCCAAAGCACTAATATAGAATGGTAGGTTAGCATCATAGTATTATTTTATTAATAGAATTTATATCGAAGTAGTTTTTATATGTTCTTATTTCAAACACTCCTGTCATTCCGAATCCCTGTAAGGGTGAGGAATCTTTTATTATGGAAAGATTTCTCACTATTGTCGAAATGACATTGATTGTAAATTATTCGAATTCTATATATAATTTTTATTCGATATATTTTCTTTTCTAACGAATAATATTTTACCTGATGTATCAAAGGTAATCCTGAAAAGAAAAATTACGAAACCATTTTTTTTGCAACTGTAGGTGTCTTAATGCGTCTAAAAACAGTTTTTATCCTTTGATAAATTTCTGTACTGATTGATAATTAAGGGTTTTGAAGATAATAAAATAAACTCCTTTTGGCAGGTCAGAAACAGATACTCTTGAATTATTTTCCATGTCCATCATTTTTTCACCGAGCATATTTTTCAATTCTATGCTTTTTATTTTTTCATTTGAGATTGAACTAGAGGTGAATAAGTAGTCATAAGCGGGGTTTGGATAAACGGAAAAAATAGGTTCTTCTTTATTAGTTTCAGCGATTCCAACATTTGGACTTATTGTCCAACCGATATCTTTTAAAACGCCAATACAAAGTGGTCCAGGGTCATGAAGTTTATAGCCCGGATTACCGTTAGGGGTCATCAGTTCATTAATATTGCCAGCCGGGTAAGTTGCTTCATTAAAATGTGTGATACTTGAACCCAGTGCAAAAGTTAACGGAGCATAAATCCGTGGTCTGGTGCCATTATTTGCTGCCATTGCATTTGTGCCATTAAAATAAATAGCATTGCTGGTAAGTTTTGAACCAAGTAGGATTGAAGGATTAGGGAATGTATCTAGCTGTTCATTTTGGTCAGTCACCAAAAAACTATCAAATACCGAAGGCAGTGTATCTAAGTTGGGCCAAGGATAAGAAGTTGTAAACGGATAAAAATCGGTGGATGTCAACATTCCCAATGAGCCTGTTGTTCCAGTTTTTTTTGCAATGCTAAGGAAACCTAAGCCATGACACAACTCGTGTAACGCAATGGTAACAAAATCATATTTTCCTGAAGGAACCGTTCCTGTTGAGTCATAATACCAATTAGTGGTACTGCTCAGATATATTTCAATATCAACCTCGCCCGGATTTAGCTCCACACCGGCAATTGAATTAGCAAGCGAAGTAGAATACCATTTATCAGGCAGGGGTGCATTTGTAAAATTTTTTCTCCCATTTGGAAAAGTGATCCCTAATGTACCTGTAGGTAATTGTTGAAAGTGCGCAAGTACTTTTATTGGAACTGCTGATACAACAGTATGTGCCCAAATTCCGGCAGCATATTCAAACGCAGCTTGCGCCTGTGGTGTAAAACCTGTGTATGTAAAAGTGAATGTGGCTGTTTGTGCACTAACAAATACCGACAAACAAACAGCAATGGATAAAGTGTAAAATTTCTTCATAACGTTTTTTTTAGCTTACACAACTGATTTAGCGTAAAGTGTTATGAAATTAGTAAAAAATTTTGGTTTTCTGATGGAGAGTAAATTTTTTTT
>JAHEYA010000107.1:3405-7568 GCA_023251855.1 Bacteroidota bacterium | reverse complement strand
GACTACTTTGCAAAACCATGGTGGATTCAGCAAGGACAAATTCCATCTTCTTTCCCACTTACGGTGGCATTTACGAATAGTCCAACCACTCCTTTTCTCACTCCGACAAATCTCACATTTAACTTTGTTTATACCCTTAATGTTATAAATAATAATAGTTGGAACCATATTACAATTCCATTTACTTATTGTGGTACGACCCCAGCCAGTATATTAAATTTACAAAATTCAATTGGCGATGGCTTTTTGACTGATAACTTTAATTTACATGAGGACCTCAACCCTCCACCACCATTGACGGTTACTGTTTCGCCCAGCAATGCTTCAATTTGTGCTGGAAGTAATGTTACTTTAATCTCTTCTGTGTCGAATGTTTTATGCACTGCAACTTATTTATGGGCGCCTGGAGGACAAACAACTGCAGCTATTACTGTTACTCCTAATACTGCAACGACATACAGTCTAACTGTAAATGATGGTTGCAGAAGCACGAACGTGAGTACAACTGTAAATATATTATCCCCACCCACAGTTGTTGCCACTCCTTCATCCCAAACATTGTGTTCGGGTGGAATCACCTCAATAGGTCTCAGCAGTAGTACTTCAGGAACGACTTTTACATGGACAATAATAACGCAAACAGGCGTGAGTGGTGCATCCAATGGAAGCGGGCCATCAATTCAACAGACCTTAACAGCAACCGGAACAAACCCAGGTACAGTTACTTATAATATTACCCCAAAAGGACCGTCTCCATCGTTTTGCGTTGGCGTAGCGGTAACTGTAACTATTACAGTAAATCCCAAACCTGTTGTAACAGCATCATCTCAAACAATTTGTTCCGGCGGTTTAACTTCTATGACTCTTACAAGTAATGTAACAGGAACCACTTTTACCTGGACTGTTGTTCAAACGGGTGTTTCAGGTGCATCTTCTTGTTCATCAAACTGTGGCAATAATATTGCGCAAACGTTATTTAATTTAGGAACAACGCCAGGCACAGCCACTTATACTATTACACCGTCTGCTAACGGCTGTCCCGGCTCTCCTATTAGCAGGAATGTTACCGTAAATCCGCCTCCAACATTAATAACTTCGCTGCCAACAATTTGTCCTGGCGACAATATCAATTTGGCTACTTATGTTTCTCCTGCCGGCGGAGTTTTTAGTGGAGCAAACACAACCTCTTCCGGACTGTTTAATGCAAGTGCTGGGGGAACATATTCTGTTACATATACGCTTTCTGGCTGCCTTTCATCTACAACGATAAATGTTGTTGTGTCTAGCAATTGTTGTATTTCTACTTCGAATGTGACCGTTTCTTCTGCAGGTGCTAATTCAAGTTCTTTTGGAACAAGTTTTTCTGGATACACTTCTGGTAAAATTGCAATAAACGGAAATTTGACAATAAATAATAATTTTACAATCAATCAAAGATTCCTGATGTTCGCACCAAATGTTAAAATCATAATTCAAAATCTAGCCCAGCTTACAATAAATAGTAGTACACTATACACATGTGGTAGTTTGATGTGGGATGGCATTGAAATACAGCCTGGAGGTATGTTAATTATAACAAATTCATTGATAGAAGACGCTAAAATTGCAGTGTCTTCTGAAAATACAGGTAAAATTGCAAATTTTCGAATAGAGAACAACACCACTTTTAATCGCAATTATATTGGTGTTAAGGTTTTCAATTATACTTTAGGTAATCAGCATCCTGGTATTATTAGAAATTGCACATTTGATTCGCATGCCTCAACAATATCCGGTAATGGCGGTGTAACCCTCGATGCACCTTATAATACACAAACTGCCGAATACGGCATTGAACTGAATAATGTAAACTACATTCAAATAGGTGATGCGTCTGGAGCTAATTATAAGAATAATTTCTGGTATCTCCGTACTGGTATTCGAGCGCAAAATAGCACCTACAATGTATTTAACAATGAATTTAAAAATAATTTTCATACACCATACTGCATTGGACAGCATGGAGGACCTCCTTGTCCTACAATAGGCTGGGCTATTTGGAACACTAATACCTCAGGCTATGTTGGAGGTTATTTAAATAATCAATCAAACAATTTTCAGAATTTATCCAATGGTATTTTACAAGAAAATGGATCGTTCTTGATTGTACAAAATAATACTTTTAAAAACATTGTGCCAAATATTTCTCCTTCAAGTTTTGTTTCTGTTGCAATAAGTGCGAATGGTTTTGTTAGTGGTGGGTTTGGTGGTCTTGTTGTTCAGGACAATACGTTTAATCTTCTACAAACAGGTATATCCTACACGAATAACTATAATGTCGCTTTGAATGTTTATGGCAATACTTTTACTGACTTTAGCGTAAATGCCATTGATGCAAGGCAAAACAGGTTTGGTTATATTTATATTGATCAAGGAGGACACAATAATTTGAAAAACAAGTTCAGCCAAAGTAACTCGTATAATAGTGGTCTTGCCATCCTTATTGGAAATGCGGGATTGCCGCTTACATCAAGCCCCTTTGCTACAAATATTAATAACAATATTATTAATAATGTGAACAACGGTATTTCCATTACCAGTATAAATGCTCCACAGGTGAAGTACAATAACATTGATTTTAAAAATTCACCTAATCACATTGGAATCAGGGTACTGAACTGTAAGTCCGAATTTCTATATAACAACATTATTTCTAAAGCCAATCCAGTACCCTCTTCTGTATTAGAAAATTCAGTAATTGGTATTAGTGTTGAAACTAGTGTTGGCTTTGCAAACATATCACAAAACAGCGTAACTAGATTGGGAACAGGTTTACGTTTTAGGGGTTATAATACTGCTAACAACCCAGTAACCTGTAATGTTATGACCGACAATTGGTCTGGACTTACGTTGGACGCTGTGAATATTGGGAATCAAGGGCAACCTGCGACCTCTTCTCCAGCATTTTCCGGAATTTCGAACGATAACCAGTGGAGCACAATTCCTAATAATATGACTGGGTCATTTTCAGTAGAAGGAAAGAATAGTTGGACTCCTGTAAAATTTTACACAAGAAGTGCTGGTCTTCCTTGGTGTCCTCCAGGTAATAAAATAAATCCTCCGGTTGCAATTTTTACTTCGTCGAATACTCCTTCGCAGGCACCAGTATTAGGGCCACAATCCTGTTCTAATATTTGTTATCCCTGTCATCATGCTGTATTAGCTAAAATTGCGCGCAATCAAAGTCCATTTAATGCCGTAATTGGTACTGCCCGTTTCACATTGCAAGAAGCGGTTTTGAGAAGTGTCTTATCTGACAGCTTACCACCGGATATTACAACTACTGATGGGCACGACTTACAAGCATTTATTGATACGACATTAACAACTACAAATGTTGGGAAATTAGTAACAGTAAGCACAAAGTATGAGGCAGGTGATTTAGCTGGTGCGATTGCTCTTAACAACAGCATAGTTCCTGTGGGTTGTGCCGAAGAATATCATCAAACAGTGAACACTATTTTCTTTAACACTTGGGGTATCGGTATTTTCTATTTTCCACCTGTTGATAGTACAACCCTCTACAATATTGCTATCCAAGACCCCTTGCTGTGTGGTACCGCTATATACGATGCACGGGTAATGCTTGGTATTGATATCAATGACTATAGCGCAGGAGGAAGCCGAATGATGGAAATTCCCGAAGAAGAAGGGGTGGTAGCAGATAAAGTTGGAATATTGTATCCTAATCCTGCTCAGGACAAATGTACTTATGAAGCCTCACTTGCTGAAACAGAAAGTGGTATGATAATGATGTACACACTCACTGGAAAACTAATATCCTCATATAGATTGAACAGCGGAGATAATAAAATTGATATCGATCTTGCATCTTTGTCGAATGGCATCTATCTATATAAGATATACATCAATGGAGAAGTGGTTGATTATAAAAAACTGGTTATTTCTAAATAACAGAAGTACTTATTTTATAAAATATAAAATAACAGGTGTGATAACACTTGTTATTTTATTTTGTGCATGCCATGTATTCTCTCAAATCAACTTAGTTCCAAATGAAAGTTTTGAAAATTATAGTGTATGCCCAAGTCTTGGTGCAGGAGAAATAAATAAAGCAACACCTTGGTTTCAACCCAACAATCCTTCTGTAAGCCCTGGAGGGA
>JAHEYA010000107.1:0-3395 GCA_023251855.1 Bacteroidota bacterium | reverse complement strand
ATTTTTTTCACTCATGCAGTGGTAATGTACCATTTCTGATTACATATCAATATCCTAAAACAGGAAACGGGTATGCGGGTATTTCTTTCTTTACTGATCCATCAGTAAATAATTTTGATTATTGGAGAGAGTATATTGAAGTTGGTTTAACAGATAGTTTAGAAACCGGCAAAAAGTATTGTGTTCGATTTTATGCAAATAAAGGAAATTGGAGTAGCTATGCAGTTAAAAATATTCAAGCTGTTTTGACAAATAATAGTCTGATTTATAATGATCCTAATTATGGGTACATAAATGGAGTTAATCCTATTATGGAAGCAGATAGCGTAATTACTGATACCCTTAACTGGATACCAATTCAAACAACTTATACTGCACACGGAGGAGAAAAATTTTTAACCATAGGAAATTTTAGCTCTGGAGCAAATACGGTTTATAAATATGTTTGGCCGTTTGGTGGTACGCCTAATACATTAGGTTACTATTTAATAGATGATGTATCTATAATATTATGTGACACAACACTTACGAACACAAAAAATAGTGAAATAAAAACACCAAATATTTTCACCCCCAACAACGATGGAATAAACGATACTTTTAAAATTATAACTAAAAATATAACTACGCTTAACTGCAAAATATACGACCGCTGGGGCGTATTAGTAAATGAGTTAACAAAATTCAATGAAGCATGGGACGGGCGTACCACAAGCGGTGTGCAATGCAGTGCAGGTGTTTATTATTACACAATAACTGCAATAGGTGAGGAGGGGAGAGAATACAATGAGAAGGGGGTTTTGGAGTTGATAAAATAAATTTGGAAGCCTAAAAACAAAAAGTGAATTCAGACAACTATTCAGATCATCTTTCGTAGAAGGCCTGTTGTTCCTAAACTGGAAAACATAAAACTTTAAAAAAATGAAAAACATTTTTACTAATAATTTTCGGACATTTTTTTTTCAAAGACTATTTGGTTTAATTCTTACCGTTTTCTTTTTTTGTAATATCCAAAAGGGACAAGGGCAGTGTACAGCACCTGTTGCAACAGCAACCCCGCCTGCTCAAACAATTTGCTCAGGAGGTACGACTTCAATTGGGTTATCAAGCACTATTCCTGGAACCGCTTTTAGCTTTACAGTTACCCAAACAAATGTTACCGGAGCATCAGCAGGTACTGCGACTTCCATAATCCAGACATTGACAGCTACAGGAACAATAGCTGGAACAGCGGTTTATACGGTTACTCCGCAAGCTGGTGGTTGTGTTGGTTCTCCAATAATGGTTACTGTAACAGTTGTTCCATTGGCTGTTGCAACTGCAACTCCATCTTCTCAAACTATTTGCACTGGAACCGCTCCTTCAATTGCTCTGTCAAGTAATATTTCAGGAACATCTTTTTCATGGACAGTTGTTCAAACCAATGTGACGGGGGCTACAAATGGTGGTGGCTCTCCGATCTCTCAAACATTAAGTGCAACAACATCAACAGCTGGAACGGCAGTTTACACAATTACTCCTTCTGCAAATGGTTGTACTGGTACTCCAATAACTGTGACTATAACGGTTACTCCAACCCCTTTAGCTAATTTCAGTTATACCGGTTCTCCTTATTGCCAAAGCACAAATCCACCTTTTCCAACTTTTGGTTCAGGTGCAAGTGCAGGAGTATTTTCAGCAACTCCTGCAGGTTTAGCCTTTATAAATATTAATTCTGGCCAAGTTGATTTACAAGCAAGCTCAACTGGTACTTATACTGTAACTAATTTCATTGCAGCAAACGGTGGATGTGCCTCTTCAAGCGCATCAGGTTCAATTACTATAGTAGCACTAGATAACCCCAATTTTAATTATTCATCAACAACCTATTGCAAAGCGGGAACTAACCCAACGCCTACAATTACTGGTCTACCTGGAGGTAGTTTTACGGCAAACCCTGTAGGTTTGTCAATCAATTCCTCAACGGGCAATATTAATTTAGCCACTTGTTCATTTGGAACTTATGTTGTTGCTTATACAACAAATGGTTCTTGTCCAAATACTAGCTCTGTAAATGTTTCAATTACAAATGCTGTGTGGCCTGGAGATGTCAACAATGATTCTCTTGTAAACAACAATGATTTATTGACTGTTGGTTTATTTTATGGACAAACCGGATTTGCACGTGCAAGCGTTAGCAATGTATGGCAGGCTGATTCTTCAGCTGATTGGGGTGTTTTAGAAAATAATGGCGTTGACATAAAAACGGCTGATTGTAATGGTGATGGTTCTATTGATGCCAATGATACTCTGGCAATTAATTTGAATTTTAGTTTAACTCATCTCATTCCTACCTTTAATAATAATAATAATGAAAGATTAACCGCACCGGATATTTATTTTATTACTAGTGGCAGTTCCTATAATGCTGGAGACATGGTAGATGTAGAAGTTTGGTTAGGAAATTCAACAACACCTGTGAATAATTTATATGGTATTGCCTTTAATATAAATTATAACTCATCACTTGTTCAAGCAGGGACTGAAAGTATTACATATCCTTCCAGTTGGCTTGGAACACCTGGAACAAATGCATTAAAAATATCAAAAACAGACCCACTATCAAACACTGTTTATGGCGTTGTAACACGCATTGATCATGCTAACGCAAGTGGTTTTGGAAAAATTGCTGACTTTAAATTCCAAGTTAAAACTTCTTTAACGTCACCTGCTGCTATGCATTTTTCAATTTCTAATTATATGGCAGATAATGCAACTGGGGGCGCACAAGTTTTTAATGCAGTAAATGACTCGATTACGGTAAACCCTACAACTACTGCGATAAGCGAAGTAAAAAATATTTCTGGAATTGTTATTGCTCCTAACCCCAATAATGGAAAATTTAATTTATCAATTAATAATTTAAATAGCCCTTCGCAGGTTTTTATTATAGACGTGTTAGGAAATATTGTTCAGAAATGTGAGTGGAATAATAAAAATTTAAACATTGATATTTCTTTGCGAGCTAAAGGAATCTATTTTGTTAAAATTGAAAATAGAGAGGGGATAAAAGTGGAGAAAATAATTTACCAGTAACCGTTTGGTATTTTACTTGCTAAGGTGTTTCGCAATAATAACAAGCGCTTCGGCTTTACAATGGTAGAACTTTACAAGATTATCTTCTCCACCGTCCAAATAAAAATTCAACTCATTGCTGTATTCCTTAATTTTTATTCCCGCTTCTTTGTCTGATTGCTTTATCAATTGACCTGCTTCATGAAGAAGCAATTGAAGAAAACCGCTATTGTCATAGTCAGAGTGTAAATATTGAATTTTCTTTTGTATTCCAATAAGGATAATTTTGGAATTATCCGACATTGAATTTACGGTCATTCCGTTTGTTGTTTGAAAATCTT
>JAHEYA010000106.1 GCA_023251855.1 Bacteroidota bacterium | reverse complement strand
AAAAGAAAGGTATTGTTTTAAAACCGTTTGTTATAGGCATCGGGCTTGACCAGAGTTATATCAATTCATTTGGCTGTATTGGTAAATTTTATGATGCATCCAGCGAAACAACTTTTAAAAATATATTGAACATAGTTATTTCACAGGCTTTGAACAACACTTCAGTTCAGGTGAATTTGTTGGATCAGATCGGCAGGCCAACTGAAACCGATGTGGATATGACCTTCTATGATGAACAAGCCGGTATTATCCGTTACAACTATTTACATACCCTAAACAATAAAGGTTTGCCGGATACTTTGGTTATTGATCCGATCGGTACCTATAAAATGGTTGTTCATACGATCCCTCCGGTTGAAAAATCCGGAATAGAAATAATTCCCGGTAAACATAATATTATTGCAGTTGATGCACCTCAGGGTTATCTTACTTTAAAGATGTCAGGCAATCCGGATTATATCAAAAATATTAGTTGTATCATTCGTAGAAATGAAGATATGCAAACACTTCATGTTCAGAACTTTAACACAACAGAAAAATTCATTGTTGGTAAGTATGATCTGGAAATATTAACGCTTCCGCGGATCAAATTGAACAAAGTAGATATTGCTCAAAGCAAAACTACATTTATTGAAATTCCACAATCAGGAAGTGTGAGTATTTCAAAACCAAGTGAGGGTCCTGGAAGTTTATTTGTTGAGGAAAAAAATAAAATGGTTTGGGTTTGTAACTTAAATGGCAATTTAACAAATGAAACTATAATTTTGCAACCCGGCAGATATCGGGTTGAATTCCGGCCAAGAAATGCAAGAGAGGCTATTTATACGATTGAAAGAGCATTTAAAATTGAATCAGGAACATCTACCGCTGTGAGATTATATTAACGTACTTTTTCATGAAAAAAAATAAAACTATCTGCATAATTGATGACGAAATAATTGTTCATTTCATTATAAATACGATCATCAGTAAATTCGATAATAAAATAACTGTTTTAGCTTATAATAATGGAGAAGAAGCAATAATTTCCTTTAAAAAAATGTTGCCGGCAGAGGAGCATATTCCGGATATTGTTTTGTTAGATATCAATATGCCTGTAATGGATGGATGGCAGTTTTTAGATGAATTTATTAAGATCAAATCACAGATTAACAAAAAGATTGCAATTTATATTTTAAGTTCATCCAGTGCTCCGGAAGATATAAATAAATCGAAAAGTTATTCTGCAATTTCGGGTTATTTGTCTAAACCTCTTGAATCTGATACATTAAGAAACCTTATTCGGTTAGAACTAGGTGAATAATATATTACAATACAAAATGAATTTAACACGAATTTAGGATACTATATCATATGAAAAAATACACTTTTACAGAAAAAAAAGATACCCGTTCAGGTTTTGGAGCAGGTTTATCCGAACTAGGAAAAACAAATCCTGATGTAGTTGCTTTATGTGCCGATTTAACCGGCTCCTTAAAAATGGATGCGTTTGCAAAAGACCATCCCGAGCGATTTTTTCAAATTGGTATCGCAGAAGCAAACATGATAGGTATTGCTGCCGGACTAACTATTGGCGGTAAAATTCCTTTTACAGGAACGTTCGCTAATTTTTCTACCGGAAGGGTATATGACCAAATCCGCCAATCGGTCGCTTATTCAGGCAAGAATGTAAAAATATGTGCATCTCACGCAGGTTTAACTCTTGGCGAAGATGGCGCAACACATCAGATATTAGAAGATCTTGGATTGATGAAAATGTTGCCGGGTATGGTTGTAATCAATCCCTGTGATTATAATCAAACCAAAGCAGCTACTATTGCCATTGCAGAACATAAAGGTCCGGTTTACCTACGCTTTGGCAGACCAACGGTTCCTAACTTTACACCTGCAGATCAAAAATTTGAAATTGGTAAAGCAATTATGCTGAATGAAGGAACTGATGTAACCATTTTTGCAACCGGCCATTTGGTTTGGAAAGCCATTGAAGCAGGAGAACAATTAGCGGCACAAGGCATCAATGCCGAAATAATAAATATTCATACCATTAAACCTTTGGATAATGCTTCCGTGATTGCATCTGCAAAAAAAACTCGCTGTGTGGTTACTGCTGAAGAACATCAAATGAATGGTGGTTTGGGTGATAGTATTGCTCAATTGCTCTCGAGAGAATTACCTACACCTATTGAAATGGTTGCTGTTCACGATAGTTTTGGCGAAAGTGGCACTCCTGATCAGTTGATGACTAAATATGGATTAGATGCAATAAATATTGTGGATGCGGTGAAGAAAGTTTTAACAAGGAAAGTTTAAAGTTTCGAAAGTTTAAAGTTAGAAAGTTGAAAGTTCAGTACCTTATGCAATGTTGCACCGTACGAGCTAAGCTGACGGGTAGCTTTTTGTGTGTAAGGGCTTAGGTTGTTCATTAAAGGTAAGCTGCGCTTACCATACAATAATTCCATTTTTTATATTAAATTCCCCGTACCCCCTTACGAGCTAAGCTGAAGCACTGGACTTTGAGCGTTGGCGCTTAGGTTGTTTATAAAAGGTAAGCTGCGCTTACCATGCAAAGCATTCCAATGTAATATATTAAATCCGTTCATTTAATTTTATTGGACTTTGTTCATTTGCACTGCTCAACCTCCATTCCTGTGGTTGATTTACAAAACCAGCTTCAACAGGATTGTTGTGAATGTAATCAACTTTTGTTGTATCATTTTGTTTGTGAACAGAAAAAACGGATGGTTATCATGTTTCCAAAATTGATTTTTTTGTTTCTGAGGACTCTTGCTTCCATAGTACTCAAATTTATTGAGCATCCATTCTTTTCTACTCTCTTCTGGATTTTCTTCAATTGCTTTTATTAAAGTCTTTGCAGTAAATGCTTTTAGATCTCTCAATATATTTGATAATTCCCCATTCTCTGAATAGCTGATAAAATGAATATGGCTTGGCATTATGCAGTAACAGTATATTTTGAGGTTTTTATGCTGTTGGCAATAAGCAATACTATCTATCACTATTTCTTGGTATTCTCTTCTAGTAAAAACATCAATCCAACCAACAACACTGAAACTTATAAAGTATAAACCATCACAATGAGTTTTATATTTCTCTGACATAAAGCAAATGTAGGAAATGTAAGCACAGCTTACAAATTATAGAAACAACCTAAGCCCCATCACACAATAAAATCAGCCCTTCAGCTTAGCTCGTACGGGGTTTGCAAACTCAATTCCAAATTAAACTTTCTAACTTTCTAAATTGAACTTTAAACTTAAAAAGGATACCCAATCCCAATATTAAAAGCAAAAAAGTTATACTCTTTATTATTTAGTCCGCTATACTCATTTTTCCAACCGGGGTCGAACAAATGCGCTAATACCCATCGTTTATCATCTGCAAATTGCGGATCCCGAATTTTGAGACCGGTATCAAAACGAATAATAAAAAAGTTAAAGTCAGCACGGATACCTACTCCTGAGCCAATAGCAATCTCCTTATAAAACCGGTTCAACTGAAAGTCGCCACCGGGGCGGTCCGGATCAGGTTGTCGTAACCAAGTATTACCTGCATCCACAAAAAATGCTCCGTTCAACATTTTAAATAATTTAAAACGATATTCGATATTTGCTTCCAGTTGTCCATCACCAAACTGGTCGAATGAATTTGTTTTATTGAAATAGGAACCCGGCCCCAGTGTACGTGATTGCCATGCTCTCATGCCATTGGCTCCTCCACTAAAAAAGCTGCGTTCAAAAGGTAAAATAGGGAAATTGGCTAAAGGCTTACCGATTCCGGCAGCAACACGAAATATGATTTTGTTTAATTCACTTCGATTATAATAAAAGCGAAAATCAGCATCTGACCGCAAATACTGTGAATAAGCAATATCTAAAAATGTATACCTTCCTTTATCATCTTTTGCAAACGTATTTGCATGTTGTGAGTTTGCAAAATCATAAATGCCTCTCAAAATATTTCCTGATGCTTCAAAATTTAATTTGAAGAATAAAAAACTTTCTTGTTTTTTGATGTTCTGATTATCAAATGTAAAGGTATATCGGGTGCTTGTTGACAAGTGATTACTAAAACTGTTAGAGATAAATTTATTATTGAGTCCATCCAGATATTTTTGGTATTCAAGTGTTGGCCCCACTTTTACAAAGTTAATTACTACGGGGTTGATGGTATGGCGTTTTGTGGAGGTTTCTTTCCAGGTATAACCTAGTGAAAAGTTAGTGATGTTCCTAGTATAGTTAGGTGTGCTTTGATAATTGAGTGCACTTGTAAATGTGGTTTTAGGATTCGAACGTTTGGATGCTTTTACATTAAAAGGTACCAAAAACCGCGGTACATATACATTTAACTCCGGTCCGAATTCAACAGTATTGAATTGCGAAGTAGGATTGATTTGCTTCGAGATATTGCCATTAGTACTCTGTGCTTCCAATCCACCTTTTAAACGAAATTCAAACACTTCCGACCCTTTAAATAAATTACGGTTTTGATAAACAAAACTACCTGAAATACCAAGGTTACCTGATCTATTGGTGCCCTCAGACTCAACACTAATTGATTGTTTTAAAATAGGACTAAGTTGTATGTAACAATCCAAATATTCGCCAATACTGGGTGTAAAAAATATGTTGATCGACTTGAACGCTTTAAGCTCCGAAAGCCGTTTATGAGTATCCTCCACATTTTGCAATTGGTATAATTCACCTTTACGAATAAAAATTGCATTGAGAAGCACTTTTGTTTTATACTTCAATTTTTTTGTATGTAGAATCACATAGTTATCTGCTATAAGCGTATCCTTTGTGGCCGTATCTTCCTTTTTTGAAATGAAGTCAGGTTGTATATAAACATTATTAATATAAAACCGTTGATGAGGTGTTTCAACTATTGAATCGGAATTTTCAACATATTGTTTTGCGAAACTCTTAATCCCTAAAGTGAGATTTACTTTTCGATTGCCAATATTGGTATCTACTTCATAATAGATATAATCCTTTGTAAACTTAAAATAGCCATCATTATTTAATTCGTTAGTAATGCGGTCACGCTCTTTTTGAATTACATCTACATCATAGTTATTTCCTTTTAAAATAAGGGTGTTGGAGGAATCTGCATAAACGTGATACTTGAGTTGTTCATCCTGAATTTTATAGTCGAGTTTGTTGATGGTATATGGTGCAGATGCTTCAATTTTATAAAAAACATTCACTCTTTTTCTTCTCAAATATTTTACTGAATCTCTTACCGAATTGACAAAATAACCTTTATTATTCAAAAATAATTTAATTTGTTTGTCGGACTTTTTTACAAGTAATGAATCATAAATTACCGGTGGTTCGCCAATCTCCAACAGCCATTCACCAAACAGTTGATGGTCACCTTTTTTCGGTTTTTTACCTTTTGCAATTCGTTTTTCATTTTGAGCAGAAATCTTTTTTTCATAACGCAAACGTTTACGTTTTATATTATCTTCATTCGCACGATTATGTAACCATAAATGGAATCGTACAAACCCCAAAATTTTACGATTCGGCTTTTGTTTGATATAGTTTTCAATATCACTGTTTTCAACTTTAGTGTCTTTATTAATTATAAAATTTTTATTAAGAAAATATTCTCCTTCTGTAAGTTTCTTGGAAGGATTGCAGGAAAAAAACAAGAGGCAACAGGCAACAGGCAATAAACAATTAGTAATGGATAATTGTTTATGTACTAGATATAGAAGTTTTGTATGGAGAGATTTAAGCAATTTAATTATTTTAAAAATTAGAGATTTGGTGATTTAGAGATTTAGAGAATTGTAAAAAAACAATCATCATAGTTAAATCAGCACATCAGCACATCAGCACATCATCACATCATCACATCAGCACATCAACACATCATCACATCATCACATCTGCAAATCTGCAAATCATCACATCAGCACATCATCACATCATCAGCACATCAGCACATCAGCATTTTCCCAATTAAAATGGTCGCTAAATTACTACATTTGCCGAAATAAAATTTGACAATAAAAATGCTGTCCAAAAATCAACTCAAATTTGTGAATTCGCTGAAACAAAAAAAAGTCAGAGATGAACACGGTTTGTTTATTGCCGAAGGAACTAAAATTGTAAAGGAATTGTTGAAATCAATAATCAAAGTGAAACAGGTATTTGCTACTTCTGATTTTTTTAGAGAAATAAAAGTTTATAAAACGATTGAACGAATTGAAATTAAAGCGAATGAATTGGAACGTTTGTCGGCTCTTACAAATCCTAATGAAGTGCTTGCTGTTTGCGAGATCCCGTACTATGAGCTGAATGAAAATGAGTTGAAGGATAAGCTGACCTTGGTTTTGGATGAAATAAAAGATCCGGGTAACCTCGGAACTATTATTCGTATTGCTGATTGGTTTGGTATTGAAACAATTATTTGCAGCAATCAAACTGCTGATGCTTTTAATCCAAAGGTAGTTCAGGCAACAATGGGGTCGATTTCCAGAATAAAATTACATTATTTCGACTTGGTTGAATTTTTTCAAAAGCATAAAGAACTTCCTGTTTATGGAGCTTTGCTTGAAGGTGAGAATATTTTCAATAAACAATTATCACCAACAGGGCTGATAGTAATTGGTAATGAATCTAAAGGGATTTCGCCTGATCTGATACCTTTTATAACCCACAAAATAAATATCCCTTCATTTTCTCACTTTAAATCCGGTGGAGGTGAAGTCGAATCGCTTAATGCAGCAGTTGCTACAGCTATTATTTGTTCTGAATTTAGGAGAAGGTTGGCCGTCTAATATCCAACATCTAACACTCAACATTTAGCATAACATTACTATCTTTGCACAAATTTTTAAAAATGAAATCAGTTTTAAATTCTATCGAAGAAGCAATTGCAGACCTTAAAACAGGTAAAGTTATTATTGTTGTTGATGATGAAGATCGCGAAAATGAAGGTGATTTTATTGCTGCTGCCGAATGCGTTTCTCCTGAAATTATAAATTTTATGGCTACTCATGGCCGTGGCCTTATTTGTGCTGCTATCACTGAAGAACGCTGTGAACAGCTGAAACTTGAAATGATGGTTAGTAATAACACATCTCAAAATACCACTGCATTTACTGTTTCTATTGATTTGCTGGGATATGGCTGTACTACCGGGATTTCAGCTAGCGACAGGTCTAAAACTGTTCAGGCACTTATTAATCCTAAAATAAAACCTGAGGAGTTTGGTAAGCCCGGACATATTTTTCCTTTGAAAGCTAAAAAAGGCGGTGTACTTCGCAGAGCAGGTCATACCGAAGCTACTATTGATCTTGCACATCTTGCAGGTTTTGAACGAGCTGGAGCTTTAGTAGAAATCATGAATGAAGATGGTTCAATGGCTCGTTTGCCGCAGTTGCTGGAGATCGCCAAAAAATTTAATCTAAAAATAATTTCTATTGAGGACTTAATCGCTTATCGTATAAAGAACGAAAGTATTATTGTTAAAGATACTCAGGTTAAAATGCCAACTCAATGGGGAAATTTTGATTTGGTTGCTTATCGCCAAACAACTACCG
>JAHEYA010000105.1 GCA_023251855.1 Bacteroidota bacterium | reverse complement strand
AGGTTCTTTGACTAAAATTTTGTAATTTTAAAATATTAAACAGAACTAAACTAAAATACTATGAATGCAACTATCAAAAAAGCAGATTCTATAACAGCAACTCATTTTAATTTTCCAAAACAAAAAAAATATTACAAAGGCAAGGTGCGTGATGTATATACGATTGATGATAAAATGTTGGTGATGGTAGTTAGTGATCGTATTTCAGCGTTTGATGTGGTATTGCCTAACGGTATACCTTACAAAGGGCAAGTGTTAAATCAAATTGCGGCAAAATTTTTAAAAGCTACGGAAGATATTGTGCCCAATTGGGTAGTAGCAGTTCCTGATCCCATGGTTACTGCCGGTATTTTGTGTGATGCATTTAAAGTTGAAATGGTAATCAGAGGTTATTTATCAGGCCATGCATGGCGCGAATACAAAGCAGGTAAACGAATGGTTTGCGGTGTTCCGATGCCTGATGGTATGAAAGAAAATGATAAGTTTTCGCAACCAATCATTACACCAACTACTAAAGCATCTGTCGGACATGATGAGGATATTTCAAAAGAAGAAATTTTGAAACAAGGTATCGTGAGTAGAGAAGATTATGAAATGCTGGAAAAATATACCAGAGCTGTGTTTCAACGTGAAATAGCCGCAAAAATGGGATTGATATTAGTTGATACAAAATATGAGTTTGGCAAAAAAAATAATATTATTTATTTGATTGATGAAATTCATACTCCTGATTCATCCCGTTATTTTTATAAAGAAGGATATGAACAACGTCAGCAAAAAGGGGAAGCTCAGAAGCAACTGTCGAAAGAATTTGTACGTGAATGGTTGATGGATAATGGTTTTCAAGGTAAAGACGGACAAAAAATCCCTGAAATGACCGATGAAATAATTAGATCTATTTCGGACAGGTATATTGAGTTGTACGAAAAAATTGTTGGTGATAAATTTGTAAAAGCGGATATGTCGGATGTATTGACAAGGGTTGAGAAGAATATCAATGATTTTTTAGCTACAGTTAAATAAGAATTGAATTCAAAACAAATTATAATTATTGGTGGTGGTGCTGCAGGTTTTTTCGCTGCTATTAATTGTGCTCAACTTCATAAAAACTGCGGTGTTACTTTATTAGAGAAAAGCTCGAAACTCCTTTCAAAAGTGCGTGTTTCCGGAGGTGGGCGATGCAATGTTACTCATGCTTGTTTTGAAGATGCACAACTGATAAAAAATTATCCGCGTGGTGAGAAAGAGTTGAGAAATGCATTCAGTAGATTCTCTGTTACAGATACTATAAAGTGGTTTGAAGAGCGAGGAGTTAAGCTTAAAACAGAAGCTGATGGAAGAATGTTCCCGGTAACGGATACCTCCGAAACTATTATCAATTGCCTGATGCAGGAGGCTGAAAAAGCCAAAGTTAAAATAAAATTGAATGTAGATGTTACAGAGATCATTCAAAATTCCACAAATTCATTTACTTTAAAAGCCAATAATGGTGGGCTATTTGAATGTGATAAGTTAATTATTGCAACCGGTGGAAATTCAAAAGATGCTGCTTACGACTGGTTAAAAAAACTAGGTCACACCATTGTTAAACCTGTACCTTCTTTATTCACTTTTAATATTCCTAATAATCCAATTACTCAATTGATGGGCATTTCGGTCCCTCATGCAAAAGTAAATGTTGTTGGATTAAAATTAGAAACTGAAGGCCCTTTGTTAATCACTCATTGGGGAATGAGCGGACCGGCAATACTTAAAGCATCAGCCTGGGGTGCCCGCCAATTAAGCGATCTGAACTACAATTTCACTGCAATAATAAGCTGGTTACCAAAATATACCGAAGAGAAATTACGAATTGAGTTTGCCAATCAGCGTTTTGAAAATCCTTCGAAACTTGTTTTAAATAATTGTCCGGTTGAATTACCAAAACGGTTATGGGAGTATTTTGTTAACAAAGCTGCAATTGTCGAAACCTGTCGCTGGGCTGATCTTCCAAAGAAAAATTCAAATGTACTTATCAGTACTATTATTAAAGATGAATATAAAATTGCAGGAAAAACAACTTTTAAAGAAGAGTTTGTAACCTGTGGTGGAGTGAGTTTAAAAGAAATTGATTTTGCAACGATGCAAAGCAAAATAGTTCCGAATTTATACTTTGCCGGTGAAATTATGGATGTGGATGGAATTACCGGAGGATTCAATTTTCAAAATGCCTGGAGTAGTGGATGGATAGTAGCACAGAGCATTTTAAGGTAATCATTTCAATTTTTTTTATAACTTTGCAGTTGGTGATATGTAAAATGTAAAATGGCAGATGTAAGATGGTTAAAAAGCAATCGCAAAGCCAAAACCCACATTTTCCATTTCACATCTTACATTTCACATAACATTAGTACTAATTCTAAATAAAGAACAGCCATGCCAACTCTTACAATGAAATACCCGGAAGTTAAAAATTATGTTGGAGGAAAATTTATTCCAAACGTAAACACTAAATATCTTGATGTAATATCACCGATAGATGGCAGTATATTATCAAAAGTGCCACTTTCATCAAAAGAAGATTTGAATGATGCAGTTATTGTAGCAAAAAAAGCTTTTGAAACATGGTCGAAAACACCAATTAAAGAACGTGTTCAGGTATTTTTTAAATATAAAACATTGTTAGAAAAAAACATGTTGGAACTATCTAAATTAGTTCAGGAAGAAAACGGTAAAACACTTGATGAAGCAAGAGCAGAAGTAGAAAAAAGTATTGAATTAACTGAGTTTGCTTGTTCATTACCTCAGTTGGTTGGTGGTGAAATTCTGGAAGTAAGTAAAGGAGTTGAATGTCGTACAGATCATTATCCAATAGGTGTTGTAGCTTGTATAGTACCTTTTAATTTTCCAAGTATGGTACCAAATTGGACCATTCCGAATGCACTAGCTTTAGGAAACACAATGATATTAAAACCTTCAGAATCTGTTCCACTAAGTTCACTCAGAATAGTTGAATTATTAAAAGAAGCAGGTTTACCTGATGGAGTTTTGAATATTGTAAATGGTGATAGAGAAATTGTGGAAGCTATTTGTGATCATCCGGGAATTGAGGCTGTTTCCTTTGTTGGTTCTACTAAAGTAGCCAAGTTAGTTTATGCAAGAGCATCAGCAAATTTCAAAAGAGCATTGGCTCTAGGTGGTGCAAAAAATCACTTGATTGTATTACCTGATGCACATTTGGCAATGACAGCTTCCAATGTTACTGCATCTATGTCGGGTTGTGCCGGACAACGTTGTATGGCTGCATCCGCAATGGTTGCTGTTGGAAATGTTGATGCGATTATCGCACAAATTTGTGTAGAAGCAAAAAAAGTAATTCCTGGAGAAAACCTTGGACCAGTTATTTCAAAAGCTGCAAAAGATCGTATCGAAAAATATATTACAGAAGCAGAAAAACAAGGAGCTAAAATTCTTGTTGATGGCAGAAACTGTGTTGTTAAAGGAAAAGAGAATGGTTTTTATGTTGGACCAACAGTTATTGATCAGGTAACACCTGATATGAGTGTTGCAAGAGAAGAAATTTTTGGACCGGTAATTTCTATTATGAGAGCAAAAGATGTTGATGAAGCAATTGCTATCGAAAATGCTAATCCTTATGGTAATGCAGCCGCTGTGTTCACACAAAATGGTGGAATGGCACGTTATGTAATTGATCGCGCAAGCGCAGGAATGATGGGTGTTAACATTGGTGTTCCTGTTCCAAGAGAACCATTTTCTTTTGGTGGTTGGAACGATTCAAAATTCGGAGTAGGTGATTTGACAGGCAGAAGCTCAATTGAATTCTGGACAAAATTGAAAAAAACGACCACTAAATGGAATGCAGAAGCGAAAACGAATTGGATGAGTTAATTAATTTGAAAATGTGTCAATTTGATGATTTGAAAATTTCTTCATTTTGCACAGCCAATAGCGAACAACAAGAAACTAACAACTAAAAATATGTTAACAAAAACAGTATCAGTATCAAGCAAAGAAGAGATTCTAAAAAATAATTTAGAACACACTATTTTTTCGTGGTCGAAACAAAGTGGCTTAAACCCAATAAATGTAGCTAATGCAAAGGGTGTTTATTTAACCGACAGAAGTGGTAAACGCTATTTGGATTTTACATCACAGTTGATGAATGTAAACATTGGTCATGGTGACCAACGTGTTACAGAAGCAGTTGTAAAACAAATGCAGGAAGTGAGTTATGTAAACCCCGGAATGGCAACAGAAGCAAGGGGTTTGCTTGGAAAAAAATTGGCGGAGATAACTCCCGGAACTTTAAACCGTACTTTTTTTACAAATGGTGGAACAGAAGCTGTGGAGCATGCAATTAAGTTAGCACGTCTTCATACGGGTCGTCATAAAATTATTACGTTGTATCAAAGTTATCATGGTGCTACTTATGGAGCATTGTGTGCAGGTGGCGATCCACGCGGCTTGCCACATGACAGTCAAGGCGTACCAAATATTGTTCATGTGGAGAATCCCTATTTTTATCGTTGTCCGTGGAACAGTGAAACACCTGAAGAGTGTGCAGAAAATGCTGCTGCACATTTGGAACGTATTGTTAAATATGAAGGTACCACAAGTATTGCAGCCATTTTAATGGAAGGCGAGAGTGGTTCATCCGGCTGTATAAAATATCCGAAAGGGTATTGGAAAAAGGTAAAAGCAATTGCAGATAAATATGGTATACTCACGATTTGTGATGAAGTGATGAGTGGTTTTGGGCGTACTGGTAAATGGTTTGGTATTGACCATCATGATGTAGAACCTGATATGATGTGTATGGCTAAAGGCATTACAGCAGGTTATATTCCTTTGGGTGGATTAATAATTAAAGAAGAATTAGCGAAAGCATTTGATAATAAACCTTTACCGATTGGTTTAACTTATTCTGCACATGCTGTTGCTTGTGCTTCTGCCAATGCTGTGTTAGCAATTTATGAATCGGATAATTTAGTTGAAAATGCTGCCAATATGGGACGTTATATAGATGCGCAGGTTGAAAAATTAAAAGCGAAACATCCAAGTATTGGTGATTTCCGCAATACTGGCTTGTTAGGTTGTATTGAATTGGTGAAAAACAGAAAAACAAAAGAGCCAATGGCACCGTGGAATGCAGCACCAAACGAAATGGAAATAATGAATAAAGTAGCTGCCAAATTGAATGAATTAGGTATGTATACCTTTGTTCGCTGGAACTGGATTTTTACTGCACCTCCTTTAATAATAACCAAAGATCAAATGGATGAAGGATTAGATATAATTTCAAAAGCGCTTGCTGTTGCTGATGAATATTGTAATTAATTTAATTTTGCAAAAAGATTCTTAAACCTTGCTTCGTCAAAATTCGAAGCAAGGTTTTTTATTTAGGCGAAAGAACAATTATTAACTTTGCATCATCAAAAATTAAGAAAGTGCGGTGTCAGCACTATAATCACTGACGACAATAAAATGAAAACAAAATTACACGCTGCGCTCACTTTGCTTTTTGTCTGTACTACTGCAAATATCTTTGCTCAAATTCCAAACAGCGGATTTGAAAACTGGACAAACTTGGGAAGTTATATGGAAGCAAATGGCTGGCCTTCCGCTAATACTGTATCTGCCGGAATATTTTATCCTGTTACAAGAGTTGCAGACCCTCATCCAACAACCGTTGGCAGTTACTCAATCAGAATTGAAAATAAACCATCTCTTCTACCAAATTATGAAGCATATGGATTTGTTTGGAATAATCCTATAAATGCTCCTCAGCCTAAACCTGCTTTTCCGATAACGGGTCACCCAGCAAGTTTAACGGGGTATTATAAATTTCTGCCTCAAAATAATGATACCATGTATGTTAATGTAATATTGTATTTAAATGGAAGCGGAGTTTCATATTCACACTTTACCACCACTTCTACAGTATCAAATTGGACTTCCTTTAATATTCCGCTAAATACTTATACAACTGCCGATAGCGGTACTATTATTCTTGCTGCTTTTAATGCTGACGGTCCCAGTTACGTTCCACATGGCAATTCAGTTCTGTCTGTTGACAATTTAAATTTTGATAATCTTATTACAGGTATTTCAGATATTGACAAAGACAGCGGGATTTCCGTTTTTCTGAACCCATTTTCTGCACAAATAACATTGAAGTCAGACAATCTTTTAATAAAAGCTACTCTTACGACTTACAATTTGCAAGGGCAGATAGTGAAACAGATAACTCCGATAACTATCGGGGCAGGACAGACTGTTATTCTGAATAGCGATAACTTAGCAACTGGAACATATTTTCTGCAACTTACACAAGAAAATAAAGTTGTAACAACAAAAAAAATATTCATCACCAAATGAAATAAAAGCCATTCTTTATAACATTGGTTTTGCAAATTTGGTTCTTGTGGCATAAAGTTCAGATGTTGGTTTAAACTTCAGTGAATTGTTAAATGCATTGGGTGATCCTGACTTTTGCGTTTTTGTATTTGCATTTATAGTAAATATATAAAAAGTAAAACGAAGGGAAACATACGCTACATCATACACTAAGCCCTTATATCCAGTGCAATTTGTTTTGACTTCTATAAAATGATATGATAATTATCATCTCTCAAAATGATTCCAATCATTAGGAAGTCAAGATGGCCATAATACCTTTAGAAATTATGGTTGGCTCCGATATACGAAAAGTTTATTAAGTGTTTGGAGCTCTTTTTTTTTTGCAAATTCTCTTTTACGCACAGACCATTGTATGGTCATCGTAGATTTTTATTCTTTACTAACATAATAAAAGCTTAAAAAAAATGAAAACAAAAACAAAATTATTTCTGTTAATAAGCTTTGCAATGACTTGTGCCCAGTGTGTTGCACAAGATGTAATTTCATACAAAAGTGGGGAAGAGGCTAAAGTAAGAGTTATGGAAGTGACTCCCACTGAGATAAAATTCAAAAAGGCAGATAACCCTAATGGCCCTGTTTATTCAGTATTGAAAAATGATATTTCGATGGTAAAATATGAGAATGGATCGAAAGATGTTTTTACAAGTGCTCCTACAGTTAATAGTTCTCCAATTTCAAGTATTCCAACGGTTGCAAATGCCAATACTACAGTTGGTTTACCTATAGAAACACCTGTTAAATTTAGTGGTCCGCGTGTGGGTTGTACTTATTTTGGAGCGGGCACATCAGCAAATGATATTACTGATGAGGGAAAAACCCCTTTTGTAACTCAATTCGGATGGCAGTTTGAAACACGTATTTTCACTGCTACAAATGGAGTTTCGGGGCTTGCAGAATTTGTTCCGGTTATTGGTGGTTTTGAACAAGGAATGTTTTTACCAACCTTTAGTGCTTTATTTGGTTTGAGGCAAAAAAAAGGGTTTGAAATTGCTTTAGGTCCCATTTTGTCGCTATCAGGCTTGGGAATGGTGTTTGCAGCCGGAACCTCTTTTCATAAGGGTGATATTTATTTTCCTATCAATTTAGTGTTTGTGCCTTCGGTAAAAGAAAAAGTTTCAAAATACAACCCTGCAACGGCTACTTATTACGATGAAATGCAAG
>JAHEYA010000470.1 GCA_023251855.1 Bacteroidota bacterium | reverse complement strand
GCGCTTGATTTTGTTGGTAATGCAACAGCATTGTATACCTATGCTACGCAAGTAGAAGGCAAAGGACGTACCGAGGACGACTTAGCATATTTGCGCAGTGAGCGCGAGTTTCAGAACTTGTTGTTGACTGAACAACCCAATGGCGACTATGCAACAACTATTGCTCGTCAGTTTTTATATGATGTGTACACATTTTTTCTGTATAACGAATTAAAAAACAGCAAAGATGAAACCATTGCTGCTATTGCAGTAAAAGCACATAAAGAGATCACCTATCATTTGCGCCATACCACAGAGTGGATGTATCGTTTAGGGGATGGTACAGAAGAAAGTCATCAACGATTGCAAACGACATTAAATGAACTCTGGATGTTTACCCCTGATTTATTTGATTTCGATCAAGTAGATACACTATTGATGAATGAAGGTATTGCAGCCGATTTGAATAAAGTAAAAGTTGAATGGGAAAAGCATGTGAAAGAAGTGATTAGTGAAGCAACTTTACAAATACCTATAACTACAATTAAACAAAAAGGCAGCAGAGAAGGTAAACACAGCGAACATTTAGGTTTTCTTTTAGCCGAAATGCAATCCATGCAAAGAGCTTTTCCGGGGGTTAAATGGTGAGTCTACGAATAACGAATTTTTACGAATATACGAATCGAATCTTGTCCCACTTTTATGGTGGGTTTGTGCAATTAGTGTCATTTTAAAAAATTGCAAAGAACATTGACTATAAACCATAGAGCTAAATGAAAAAATGTCATTTAATTATTTTATTTGTCGCAATAGCAATAAATATATGTAAAGCGCAAGGATGGTGGCTGTACGATTCAATAAGTTTTGAAGAAGCTCATCCCAGTCTATATTTGGATACAACTCATCACAATAATATTTGGCAGATTGGGACACCGCATAAAACATTATTTAATTCAGCCCATAGTTTTCCAAAAGCCATAGTAACTGATACAGCTGGATATTATCCTGTAAGCGATACATCCTGTTTTATCTTAAAAATAAAACCTCCAATGGGAGTTACATGGGGTATGGGTTATGCAACACCTGAACCAACTGTTTTTTTTTATCAAAAATTCAATACCGATACTCTCCTTGATGGAGGATATGTTCAATATTCTGGTGATGGAGGTATGACATGGACAAATGTTACTACCTATTGGAATGATGGACCAGGCGGAAATATGCCGGGTGTTAATATACCATATGATTGCGGAGGGCATATTCCGTGTTTCAATGGAAGATGGAATAAATGGTTTCGTACAAATATTGTTTTTGGTTATGTTAATCCTTATTCAGGACCCGGAGACTCTTTATTGGTAAAATTCACTTTTGTTAGTGATGGAATAAATAATAATAAAGAAGGCTGGATAATAGATGATATTATTACGGGTACTATTGTTGGTGAAGGAATTGAAAAAAATGATTCGAATAATGAATTTGAATTATTTCCCAACCCGGCCAACAACCTCATAACTATAGAAAGCAAAAAAAATAAAATACAAAATATAAAAGTGATGAATGTGACAGGAAAGATTATTTATCAATCTATCGTTAATGACAGTCAATCAGTAGTAGATTTGAGCAAAGAAGCTAAAGGAATTTATTTTGTAAAAATTATTGACAACAAAAAAAACGTTATAAACAAAAAAATAATAAAGCAATAGAAATATTGACATTAGTGGAAGAACAACAAACGTAAAACTTTGTTTCCCCCGTACGAACTGAGCCAATGTCATTATTTAAGGAATAATTCAAAAATTTTAATAATCCCGAAGGGATTAAATATGAATAACCGCGGGTGAAACCTGCGGAAAAAGAAAACACAAACAATTCTGAACCCCAACGGGGTTCAATATATTCAACCCATTCTGGGTTGTAGGAACTGCTTTACTCTTTTCTTCTCCGATTGCATCGGAGGTTATTCATATTTAAGCCTTTCGGGCTTAACTTAATGACATTGCGAGTTAAGCTGAAGTGTTGGACTTTGAGGGTTGGAGCTTAGGTTGTTTATGAAATGTAAGCTGTGCTCTCGATAAAAATTCAGCAAATTTATTTCCTAAATTCTCTTGTTGTTTTTTATACCATTTTTTAGCTCTTTCAATGTCACCAATGGCACGATTAGTAAGAATAATTTGCATCAATTTTTTATTTTTTATAGATAATACTTTTGGCTTGTTCAACTGTATAATACTTTAACTTACCTGATTTGTGTTCAGCCAATGTTTTATTCAGTTCGATTTTTTGTTCATTGATTAATAGGCTTTCTTCTTCATCTGTATCATGCAAAACCTCTTTTAACATTGCATAGATAGAACGCAGTATCGTTTCGTTCTGAACACTGTTAATTTGTTTTTTGATGTTTGTTTTTAATACCGTAGCTGTCATTTTTATGTATTTTGGATTTACCAAATTTAATGATTTTTCCGTTTTTATCCTATCAGATGATATTTTCTA
>JAHEYA010000104.1 GCA_023251855.1 Bacteroidota bacterium | reverse complement strand
TTTAGGCGGACATAGTGATGTGATCATGGGAGCCTTAGTTTTAAGCAATGATGATTTGTATCAGCAATTAGCATTTATTGCAAACAGTTGTGGTGCAACTCCGGGTCCACAAGATAGTTTCCTGGTTTTGAGAGGAATTAAAACACTTCACATCCGTATGGAGCGTCATTGTTATAACGGACGCAAAATTGCTGAATTCTTAAAAACACATCCTAAAATTGATACGCTTTACTGGCCCGGATTTCCTGATAGTCAAAACCATGCTATTGCAAAAAAACAAATGCGTGATTTTGGTGGTATGATCTCCTTTTCTTTAAAAGGAAATAAACAGGAAGATGCATTTAAAATTGCTTCAAGTGTTAAAGTTTTTTCTTTGGCCGAATCTCTAGGAGGCGTTGAGTCATTGATTAACCACCCTGCAACTATGACTCATGCTTCAATTCCTAAAGAAGAACGGGATAAAGCCGGTGTTGTAGAATCATTACTTCGCCTTAGCGTTGGAATTGAAAATATTGAAGATCTTATTGCCGATTTAAAACAAGCATTGGAATAGTAATATAGAGGATTCAAACTTTAGAGTTTCTAATTTTGTTTTCCTCAATATTTTAATTAGCTTTATAGTTCTGTAATATTAAAACGTCCGAATTGAATTACTATTATATTACCGGAACAAGTAGGGGAATAGGGAAAGCATTTGCTGAGCATCTGTTAGAAGATGCATCTAACAATGTTATTGGCATATCACGTTCAAAAAGTATCGAACACTCTAATTACAGACACTTTTATTTAGATCTCACCGACACCACTGCTATTGCTGATTTTAAGTTCGAAATTCATGCTCATGCAAAAAAAATATTCCTGATAAATAATGCAGGTTCATTAGGTTTCATAAAGCCTATTGGGAAACTAGAAGCCTCAACTATTATAAAAAATTATACCCTCAATTTAATAGCACCGAGTGTTTTAACAAATGCTTTTATTGATTGTTATGCTGCAGCTGACGCTGAAAAGGTGATCGTAAATATCAGTTCGGGAGCCGGTAAAAATCCATATGATGGCTGGGCGGTATATTGTGCTTCAAAAGCAGGAATTGATATGTTTAGCCGGGTTGTTGATATGGAACAAAAAATCAGTGCACAACATGCTGAATCTTCTATCCATAAAGGGTTTAAAATATTTTCCATAGCCCCCGGAGTTGTAAACACTACTATGCAGGATGAAATAAGAGCTGCATCAAAAGTTGATTTTAGCCGTGTTGAAAATTTTATTGAATATAAATTAAATGATCAACTTGCAGAACCTAAGAGCGTTTCAAAAAAATACTTGAACATTTTGGCAAATGTTGAGGATATTAAAGAAGTTCTTTCAGCGATAAAAGATTATGAATAAAAAAATTAAATTAAAATTATGAAAAAATTCTGTTTACTATCCATATTATTTCTCTCCCTAATACTTTGGAGTGCCTCTAAAAATAGGGTTTATGCTCAAGATGGTTATTTACATTGTGGAACCACCGAAGTTCAAAATGAAATTTTTAGAGCAAATCCACATATAAAAGAAGAATATCTTAAACAAGAAGCAAAAGCAACATTAGAGGATTTACAAGCCTTTTCAAAAGGATACAAAGAAAATGATCAAAAAGCATTGCCCCCTATTTATATTATTCCTATTGTATTTCATATTATTCACATTGGTGGAGCTGAGAACATTTCTGATGCTCAAATTCATGATGAAGTTCGGGTTTTAAATGAAGATTTTCGTAAATTAAATTCAACCAGTGCAAATACGGTTTCAGCATTTCAATCCATTGCAGCTGATTGTGAAATTGAGTTTCGTTTAGCACAAAAAGATCCGAATGGAAATTGTACCAATGGAATTGACAGAATCGTTTCTACACTTACTAATGCAGCAGATGATAATTCTAAATTAAATGGATGGCCACGTGATAAATATTTGAATGTGTGGGTTGTAAAAACTATTGCCAGCGGTGCTGCCGGATATGCTTATTTACCTTCTACTGCTGCGTTTATGCCATCCACAGATGGAATACTTATATTATCAGGATATGTAGGTAGCATTGGTACCGGAAGTACCACTACTTCACATGCTTTAACACATGAGATAGGACATTTTCTTAACTTAAAACATACCTGGGGAGATACCAATAACCCGGGTGTAGATTGCTCCGGATCTGATAATGTTAACGATACTCCTCCAACTGAAGGTTGGCTTACCTGTAATCTTTCAGGAGCCACTTGCGGAAGTGCTCTTGACAATGTTCAAAATTATATGGAATACTCCTATTGCCCTACCATGTACACTGCCGGTCAAAAAACAAGGATGCGCACTGCCTTAACAAGTTCTACCGCTTCAAGAAACAATTTGTGGACAACTAATAACCTTTCGTTTACAGGTGTTAGTTTGCCGGCTGTATTATGCACAGCAGATTTTAAATCAAGCAGTTTTACAAATACTGTTTGCCAGGGTGATAGTTTAACTTTTACAAATTTATCCTGGAATGGTACGCCAACCTCCTGGAGCTGGACTTTTCAGGGAGGGACACCTGCAACTTCAACGGATTCTCTTCCTGTTGTGCATTATAATACTTCTGGAGTTTATGATGTGAGCCTAACAGTTTCAAATGGTTCAGGATCAGCTACCGCAAACAAAACTGCTTTTATAACAATTAATCCTTCAACCGCAATTTACAATGCTTCATTCTATTCTGAAGGGTTTGAAGGAAGTGGTATTCCAAATACCGATTGGAAAATTCATAACCAAACACCGGGTGGAAATACATGGGTGCAAACATCAACCGCTGCCGCTTCAGGTTCTAAATCAGTTATGATTACAAACTTAACAAACAGTGATACCTTTGTTGATGAGTTAATAAGTCCTTCCATTGATATGACAGCCATTACCGGCAGCATTAACATTGCTTTTAAAGTTGCCTATGCACAACGTTCTACCACCACAAATGATAAATTACAAGTATATGTGTCCACTAATTGTGGACTTTCTTGGAATTTACGTAAAACAATGACCGGAGCAGCACTTTCAACGGGTGGTGTTCAAACTGCATCATTTACTCCTACCGCCAGCCAATGGGCACAACAAGTTGTTTCTCTTACTGGTTATACCTTACAAACTAATTTATTTATAATGTTCCGTTTTACAAGCAATGGCGGTAATAATATTTATCTCGATGATATTAATATTGGCGGTACTGCCGGTATGGTAGATAATTTGGAAAACTTTACTAATTTCAATATTTATCCCAATCCAACCGAAGAAAATACAATGATTTCTTTTAATACTATAGAAAAACAAAAAGTTGAAGTTAAAATTTATGATCTGGTTGGTGCGGAGGTTTCATCTGTATTTAGTGGTGATTTGAATACTGGTGAGCACCAATATTCAATTGAGAAAAAAAATAATCTTGCTCCAGGTGTTTATTTTGTAACCCTTTCAATTGATAAACAACATTTCACAAAAAAATTGATTATAAAATAATGGAGATATGAGTATTGAGATATGAGTATTGAGACGTGAGACAAATCTTATTTCTCATATCTAACATCTCAAATCTCACATCTCATATCTCAAATCTCAAATCTCACATCTAATAACCTATGAACCCGAATATAGATCCTGAAGCAGAAAACTTAAGTCCTGCCGAAAAAGAATTTGAAAAGGTGCTGCGTCCTGCCGAATTCTCTGATTTTACAGGTCAATTCGAAGTTGTTGAAAATTTAAAAGTATTTGTTCAAGCAGCAAAACAACGTAGCGAAGCTCTAGATCATGTATTATTACATGGTCCTCCGGGATTAGGTAAAACCACGTTGGCAAATATTATTGCCTCTGAATTAGGTGTAAATATAAAAATTACATCTGGTCCTGTACTAGATAAACCCGGTGATTTAGCTGGTTTATTAACTAATTTGGAAGAATACGATGTTTTATTTATTGATGAAATTCATCGTTTAAGCCCTATCGTTGAAGAGTATCTTTACTCCGCTATGGAAGACTACAAGATCGACATCATGATTGATAGCGGACCGAATGCACGTAGCGTACAGATCAAATTAAACCCTTTTACTTTAGTAGGAGCTACCACACGAAGTGGACTTTTAACAGCCCCTTTACGTGCCCGTTTTGGAATTAATTCGCGTTTAAATTATTACAATGCTTCACTATTGAAAAAAATTATTGTACGTGCAGCCGGTATTTTAAATGTTACTATTAGTGATGAAGCAGCAAATGAAATAGCCCGGAGAAGCCGTGGTACACCACGTATTGCTAATGCATTGTTGAGGCGCATCCGCGATTTTGCCCAAATAAAAGGCAATGGCTCAATTGATATTGAAATTGCTCATATCAGCTTAACAGCTTTAAATGTAGATAAAAATGGCCTTGATGAAATGGATATTCGGATTCTATCTACATTAATTGAAAAATTTAAGGGAGGACCTGTTGGTATAACTACAATTTCAACTGCTGTAGGTGAAGAAGCCGGAACTATTGAAGAGGTTTATGAACCATTTTTAATTCAAGAAGGTTATCTTATGCGCACTCCACGCGGACGAGAAGCTACAGACCTCGCTTACAAACATCTTGGTAAAATCCCTCGAGCAAATAAAGGGAGTTTATTCGATTCGGAATAAAAAACAATAGCTTTACAAAGAAAAAAAATTATATTCAATAATATTTCTTTATACAACCCTAACCAATCAAAATATTTATAACTTTATCACTTAAATTTTTTATCATTGATATTTTGACCGATAGATTTTTATAATATTGATTAGATACATATATAAAATAATTACAATATGAGCGAAGAAACTAACCAATTGAGCCAAACTCGTACTTCAATGGAAACAGCTGAGTTTGAAGAAAAACTTACCGCAATTTTCAGCAAACACAAACAATCTAAACTCAGGCTTGTTTCCCGGATTGCTTTTGAATTTAAAGGACAAGAAGAAATTGTGTTGGAACATCTTCACAATAAATATGTTTTAGGAATAGTTTCCGAAAAACCAACAGCAAAAATTAATCACAACGCTGAAGAACATACTGATACCCCTAAAAACAATGAAGCTCCGGCTAAAGAAAAATCAAAGAAAAAAAATGTTGCTAAAGCTGAAGAACCTGAACACGCTGAAAAACCTCAACTTGCTGAAAAACCAAAATCAAAAAAGAAATTAATAATTCTGATAATTATTGGTGTAGTAGTTGTAGCTCTTGGTGGGACTGGATTTATGATGAAAGATAAAATAATGGGAATATTTGGAAAAGGAGCTAAAACAGAAACTGAAGCCCCAAAAGAAAAAGCTACAACTGAAAGCAAAACTCCAAAGGCCAAGAAAGATATGACACCACAACAAGTTGAAGCTATTTTGGATAGTTTAGATAACTCAAAAAAAACTCCTAAAGATTCAACAAAAAAACCTTAATTATTTTTTCAAACTCTTTAAAAACGTCCCGTACCTTAACGGGACGTTTTTTTTGATATCATTTTTCATTATGAAATCTCCGCAAAGCCTTAATTATACTCACTTAATTAAAACCGAATCTAAATGCTTGGGTTTTGATTATTGTGGTATTTCAAAAGTCGATTTTTTAGAAGATGAAGCCCCCCGACTTGAAAACTGGCTCAACAATAATATGCATGGGCAAATGAGCTATATGCAAAATTATTTTGATAAACGATTAGATCCGCGTTTACTGGTTCCCGGTGCAAAATCAGTAATCTCTTTGTTATTAAATTATTATCCTTCCGAAAATCAAAAAGATGAAACAGCACCAAAGATTAGTAAATACGCTTATGGCGAAGATTACCATTTTGTTATAAAAGAAAAATTAAATCAACTTTTAGAATTTATTAGAGAAAATATTGGGGATGTTGATGGCCGTGTATTTGTTGATTCTGCACCTGTTATGGATAAAGTATGGGCTAAAAAAAGTGGCTTAGGATGGATCGGAAAAAACAGTAACCTGATTAACAAAAACAGTGGTTCCTTTTATTTTATTGCCGAATTGATTTGTGATCTTGAATTGGAATATGATGGTCCGGTAAAAGATTATTGCGGCACCTGTACTCGCTGCATTGATGCCTGCCCTACTGATGCTATTGTTGCGCCTTATGTTGTGGATGGAAGCAAATGTATTTCCTATTATACAATTGAATTAAAAGAAAACATCCCTACTGATGTAAAAGGTAAATTTGATAATTGGGCCTTCGGTTGCGATATTTGTCAGGATGTATGCCCCTGGAACAGTTTCGCAAAACCTCATAAAGAGAAGCATTTTTTAGCTAAAAATGGATTATTGGAGATGAATAAAAGCGATTGGGAAGAGCTAACTGAAGAAACTTTTAAAAAAGTGTTTAAAAATTCTGCTGTTAAACGAACAAAATTCTCAGGGTTAAAACGGAATTTGGAATTTATTAAGACTTCGTAACATTCCTGTAAACCTCATTGATAACATCTTTGTATTTGTGACCGAAGGCACCTACGCACCATACCATCAATAACATTTTTTCATCAGGTTTGAGCCATTTTACAGATTTTGTAAGCTCTTTGCGGAAAAGCGTTTTATCAAAACTAACTTTTTCCAATATGTTTTTACTTAATTCATACATGGGCTGTAGTATTAAGAGTTTGTCGAAACTAAGCCCTAAATTACTTCAATAAAAACCAAAAGTCAAGGGGGTTTTACTAACAATTTAGCCACGTTATGAACAGGCATTAAAACGCAAAATCCTATTTCTTTCATTAAGATTTCTCACCCCAACGATACGTAGCTTGCTCAAATCCGCACAGATCAAGAGCTCTGTCGATTATCGTTGCAGCCAGCGCATCAAAATCTTTAGGTTGGCTATAAAAAGAAGGGCTTGCCGGACAAATGATTCCACCCGCTTCGGTAACTGTTTTCATATTATTGATATGAATCAAACTTAAAGGACTATCACGGGTTATCAAAATTAATTTTCGTCTTTCTTTAAGAATAACATCAGCAGCACGTGTTGTAAGATCATTGGAAATTCCACTTGCAATACGAGCTAAAGTCCCCATGGAACAAGGGCAAACGATCATACAATCAAATTTTGCCGAGCCCGATGCAAATGGTGCATAAAAATCAGTTTTGTTATAAATTGTAAATGGAAATTTTTCATAATCAGTATTACTTAACTCAAATTTCCAAACATCCTTTGCATTGTCAGACATGACAATCCCAACCGTATCAATTTGTTCATGCAATTGCTGTAGCTTTTGTAATAACACCTTGGCATAAATAGCCCCGCTGGCGCCTGTTATAGCAATAACTACTTTATGTTTAGTCTGACTTTTCATTTTAAATTTATATTACAAACAGCGTAAATTATAGCGTACAAATCGTTTGACCCCAAAGGGTAATGTCAATATTAAAGCCTGAAGGGCTTAAATATGAATAACCTCCGATGCAATCGGAGGAGAAAAGAGTAAAGCAATTCATACAACCCAGAATGGGTTGAATATATTGAACCCCATTGGGGTTCAATATTGTTTGTGTTTTCTTTTTCCGCAGGTTTCACCTGCGGTCATTCATATTTAATCCCTT
>JAHEYA010000469.1:674-2484 GCA_023251855.1 Bacteroidota bacterium | reverse complement strand
AATGTTATTAGGCATTTCAGGAGACCAGGTTTTACCGAAGGAGGTATACGAAAAAATCAAGGCAGAAACTTTAAGTGCGGTGAGAGGTACTGTTCAGGCAGATATTTTAAAAGAAGATCAGGCACAAAACACCTGTATTTTTTCTACCGAATTTGCATTACGTTTAATGGGTGATATGCAGGAATATTTTATTCAGAAAAACATTCGTAATTTTTATTCGGTTTCAATTTCCGGTTATCATATCGCGGAAGCAGGTGCTAATCCTATCACACAGCTTGCATTGACTTTATCCAACGGGTTTACATTTGTTGAATATTATGTTAGTCGCGGAATGGATATCAATAAATTTGCACCTAACTTATCTTTCTTCTTTAGCAACGGCATTGATCCTGAATATTCTGTGATTGGTCGTGTAGCCCGTAGAATATGGGCAAAAGCAATGAAATTAAAATACAAGGCGAATGAACGTTCACAAATGTTGAAGTATCATATTCAAACAAGTGGCCGTTCATTACATGCTCAGGAAATTAATTTTAACGACATCCGTACTACACTTCAAGCTCTATATGCAATTTATGATAATTGTAATTCATTGCATACAAATGCTTATGATGAAGCGATTACCACCCCAACAGAAGAATCAGTGCGTAGAGCAATGGCAGTCCAATTGATCATTAATCGTGAATTAGGTTTGGCAAAAAATGAAAATCCATTACAAGGTTCTTTCATTATTGAAGAATTAACCGACCTTGTAGAAGAGGCTGTATTAGTAGAGTTTGACCGCATCAATGAAAGAGGTGGAGTTTTAGGTGCAATGGAAACTATGTATCAACGTGGACAAATTCAGGAAGAAAGTTTGTACTATGAAACATTAAAACATACCGGTGAATATCCTATAATAGGCGTAAATACATTCCTTTCATCAAAAGGTTCGCCTACTATTATTCCAAAAGAAGTGATACGTGCAACCGAAGAAGAAAAAAATTATCAGATAACAATGCTTGCTGAACTTCACAAAGCACAAGCAGATAAGGCTCCCGCTCTTTTGCATGAATTGCAATCAATCGCGATCCATAATAAAAACATGTTTGAAGGATTAATGGAAACAACAAAACATTGTTCCTTAGGACAAATTACAAATGCGCTTTTTGAAGTAGGTGGTGAATACAGAAGGAATATGTAATCTTCTAATTAAGAATTTTTACGAATTTACGAATCTGTGCATTGCTGTTGTTTCATAAACTAATACGCAGTAAAAAAACGGAAAAAGTAGTTAAGAAATATAAGTTAGGGGAAGAACCAAGTGATCTGGAATATTGGTTGACAAAGACACCACAAGAAAGATTAGCTGCTTTGGAAGCGCTTAGAGATTTAAACATCAAATTAGCGAATAATGGAATTAGGCCAGAATTTCAAAGAGTTTATTCAATCATTCAACTAAAAGATAAGATGTAATAAAGACAATTTAGATTTAAAAAATTTACCAAAAGATTAATAATTATCAAAAAAATATATGAAAACCAATCACGAAATCGATTATAAAATTTTAGGAGAAGAGTTACAATGTGTAGAGATAGAGCTTGATCCCAACGAAACTGTAATTGCTGAAGCTGGCAATTTTATGATGATGGATGATGGCATACAAATGGATACCATTTTTGGTGATGGTTCCCGTCAACAAAGTAGTTTTATGGACAAACTTTTTTCTGCGGGAAAAAGATTATTGGTTGGCGAAAGTTTATTTATGACCGCTTTTACAAACATCAGCAATAATAAAAAACGTATTTCATTTGCTTCTCCTTACCCGGGA
>JAHEYA010000469.1:0-664 GCA_023251855.1 Bacteroidota bacterium | reverse complement strand
CTTATTTGCCAGAAAGATGCCTTTTTATGTGCTGCCAAAGGTGTTTCAATTGGTATTGAATTTCAAAAAAAATTAGGAACCGGTTTGTTTGGTGGTGAAGGTTTTATCATGGAAAAATTAGAAGGTGATGGAATGGCCTTTGTTCATTCAGGAGGAATGATCATTGAAAAAAAATTAAACTCAGGTGAATTAATTAAAATAGATACCGGTTGTATTGTAGCATTTACGCATGATATTCATTACGACATTCAATTTATTGGTGGAATAAAAAATACAATTTTTGGTGGTGAAGGTTTATTTTTTGCAACTATACAAGGTCCCGGAACTGTGTGGGTACAATCATTACCGGTAAGTCGTTTAGCAGGACGAATGATGGCATACGCCAATAATGGAAAAGAAGAAGGAAGTGTGTTGGGTGGTTTAGGCAGACTACTTGATGGCGATAATCGATAGGATGAAAAGTAGTTTGCAAACAGAACGTTTATACTTTCGTGAATTTACAATTGATGATGCTCAATTATTAATTGACCTGAATAGTGATACTGATGTAACCCGCTATACAGGAGATGGTCCGGTGAAAGACATTGAAGAAGCAAAACGCATTTTAACAGAAATAATTTTCCCTCAATACCAAAATAAAATCGGACGATTGGCTGTCCATTTA
>JAHEYA010000103.1 GCA_023251855.1 Bacteroidota bacterium | reverse complement strand
ACACTGTTAATTTGTTTTTTGATGTTTGTTTTTAATGCCGTAGCTGTCATTTTTATGTATTTTGGATTCACCAAATTTAATGATTTTTCCGCTTTTATCCTATCGGATTATATTTTCTAATGTCATCTTGTAAATCTTCCAGGTTATATATTTGATAAGCTTCAGCTTTTATTAGGGATATGAATAAATTATTAACTTTACATATCATCATGTCTATAAAATATGAATTACAAAATATTGAATAAGCCCGTGTTCTAGAACACTAATTTGTAAACGAAAATTTTTTTATAATACAATGCCCCAGGAATATAAAAATTGTCAGAGCTGCGGAATGCCTCTAAAAAAATCACCCAATGGTGGTGGAACAAATACAGATAATAGTATTAGTAAAATGTACTGTGCATACTGTTATGAAAACGGACAATTTAAACAACCCGACTGGAAAGTAGCACAAATGCAGGAGTTTGTAAAAGGTAAAATGAATGAAATGGGTTTCCCCGGATTTTTAGCTGGCTTTTTTACCAAAGGAATTCCTAAGCTTGAAAGATGGAAAAACAAATAGCATTTTTATTTATTGTTTTAAATTTTTTCCTCCCATTCCCACAAAGCCATGCTAAAGCTTTGTTTGTAAAAGATACGCTTAAACAACCTCATGTAATTTATTTAAACTCAAAGCCTGCTCCACAAATTATAAAAATCCCACTAGCCGGAACACTTGGTAGTTACACACTTAAAAACGCCAAAGGTGAACTAAAAGTAAATGAATTGAGTCCGCCTTTAATCAAGCTACTTCCAATAGCGGTAAAAAATCAGGCAGGTGCTGCACCTGACCAATCACCCGCAAACACAGGCTTTTTTACAACTTATACCAGTGATAATGGCTTGGCACTTGATGTAATCACTTGCTCATTGATTGATAAAAATGAAAATATTTGGCTCGGTACCTCCGGAGGTGGAGTGAGCAGGTACGATGGAAAATCGTTTACCAATTTTACTACTGCTCAGGGCTTGGTAAATAATTCGGTGCTGTGCATTACTGAAGATAAAAAAGGAAATATTTGGTTTGGTACTTATGGTGGTGGAGTGAGTAAGTATGATGGGAAATCCTTCACCAATTTCACTACTGCACAAGGGCTTGCTGATAATACAGTTTGGAGTATCATGGCTGATAAAATGGAAAATCTTTGGTTTGGAACCGGTTTCAAAGGGGTAAGCAAGTTTGATGGTAAATCATTCACCACCTTTACAACTGTCCAGGGACTGGCAAATAATTCGGTGGTGAGTATGGTCGAAGATAAAATGGGAAATCTTTGGTTCGGTACTGAAGTTGGTGGTGTTAGTAAATATGCCGGAAATTCATTTATCACTTTTACTACCGACCAAGGGCTTGTAAATAATACCGTAAGAAGTATTTTTGAAGATAAAACCGGAAATCTATGGTTTGGTACTGATGGCGGAGTGAGTAAATATAGTGTACCCTCTTTATCTGCAGGGCAACCCAGCTTCACTAATTTTACTCTGGCTCAAGGGCTTGTAAATGAGGTGGTGTTAAGTATCAAGGAAGATAAAAAGGGCAATCTTTGGTTTGGAACTTCAGGCGGAGGCCTAAGTAAATACGATGGTCAGTTTTTTACAAATTTTACAACCGCTCAAGGACTTCCAAACAATACCATCTCCAGTATCTCAGAAGATAGATCCGGAAATATGTGGTTAGCCACTTATGGTGGCGGACTTTGCAAATATGAAGGAAGCTCTTTTATTAATTTTAATACTTCTTCTGGCCTTGCCAATAATTCGGTATGGAGCATAACAGAGGACAGGGTCGGAGATATTTGGTTTGGTACCGGAGGGGGAGGTATTAGTAAATTTAATGGTAAGTCGTTTACTAATTTAACAAACGCTCAAGGCTTATCAAATAATGTAGTGTTGAGCATCACAGAAGATAAAAACGGCAATCTTTGGTTTGGTACGTATGGTGCAGGCGTGATTAAATATGAGGGTAAATCACTTCCTAACGGACAAGCAAGTTTTACAACTTTTTCAATAACACAAGGTCTGATAAACAATACCATCTTTTGCATCACTGAAGATAAAACAGGAAACTTTTGGTTTGGTACCGAATCAGGAGTGAGTAAATTCGATGGCAGCACTTTTACAAATTTCACCACCTCGCAAGGGCTTACTAATAATACGGTAAGATGCATGTTACAGGACAAAGCCGGAAACCTTTGGTTTGGAACTTCTGGAGGTGGTATAAGTAAATACGATGGTAAAGCTTTCACCAACTATACAACCTCTCAAGGGCTTGCCAATAATACGGTTAAGTGCATTACTGAAGATAAGTTTGGTAATCTTTGGTTTGGTACTTCCGGTGGAGGTATAAGTAGGTATGACGGTAAATCCTTTGTCAATTATAGCAGTGAGCAAGGCATTCCTGATAATACGGTAACACAAATCGTAAAAGCCAATAAGCAAACACTAGCAATAGGAACAAACTTTGGAATAGGTGTGATTACTTGTTTTATATCCCATTCAAAAAAAGGAAAGAGCAATGATACTGTTCCGGCTCAAAATCCGCTTTCAAACTATGATTTGAAAAATTATACTCCGGTTATAGAGGTATTTAATACAACAACCGGTTATCCCATAAGGGATGTAAATGCCGGGCAACATAGTATGTTTTTGGATAGTAAAGGAATTATATGGATAGGCACCGGCAGTGATAAAACAGCATTGGTACGATTTGATTATTCTGCACTGAACAGAAATCCAAGCCCACCAAAAGTTGTTATTCAATCTCTAAAAATAAATAATTCGAGTATTTGTTGGCATAACTTGGAGAGTGCTAATCCACAAAATAAAAAATTGAAACAAACCGACAGTACAGCAGTGTCTCCAAGTGTTTTGGAAGAAGTTACCACCTACGGGAGAGTATTAAGTGATGCTGAACGATTCACGATGCATCAAAAATTCGGAGATATAAAATTTGAAGGGATTACACCTTTTTATCCTTTACCTGAAAATCTTGTATTGCCACACCAGCATAATAGTATAACGTTTGATTTTACAGCAATTGAGCCTGCCAGGTCTTCCCAGATGCTGTATCAATATATGTTAGAGGGTTATGATAATGATTGGAGCCCAATTACCAATAAAACAACGGCCACTTATGGGAACATTTATGAAGGCTTTTACACGTTTAAATTAAAAGCACAATTCACAGGGGCTGCCATGAGTGGAGCCCGGGGCTGGAGTGAAATAACAACCCATACGTTTACTGTGTTGCCCCCGTTCTACAGGCATTGGTTTGCATACACTTTTTATATCTTGTTTCTTGTATCTTTTGTTTTGCTGCTTATTTGGTGGAATGGCAGAAGGCTCAGAGCAAGAGCAATTGAGCTTGTTGAAGAAGTACGGAAAGCTACCTCCGCCATTGTGGAACAGAAAAAAATTGTTGAGAAAAAAAATAAAAATATAACCGACAGTATTACTTATGCACGATATATCCAGCAAAGTATTTTGATGGAAGAAAGCGAAATACAAAAATATTTTTCTGATTTTTTTATTTATTATCAACCAAAAGATATTGTAAGTGGTGATTTTTACTGGTTCAGCAGCCCCTCCCCAACCCTCCCCAAAGGGGAGGGAGCAGCCCTCTCACAAGCTATGTGGCAAGGCGACAATGTGGCTGTAAACTCTCCCCCAAAGGGGGAGTTGGAGGGGGCTCCTATTATCATAGCTGCTATTGATTGCACCGGACATGGCGTTCCGGGAGCTTTTATGAGTATGATAGGCAATACGTTGTTGAACCAAATTGTAAATGAAAAACATGTAACAAAACCTTCAGAAATACTACGGTTGCTGAATATTGCAGTTTATGAAACCTTACACCAAAAAAAGGAAGAAGCATTATCGCATGATGGAATGGACATTTCAATATGTTGTATTGATTATAAAAACAAATTATTGCAATTTGCAGGAGCCCGTAATCCCTTATATTTGCTATCAGATGGTGAAATTGAAGTTGTAAAAGGAGATATTCATGAAATTGGGGGAGGCAGTATACTGGTAAGAACTCATGATCCACTTAAAATAGAATATACCAACCATGTTTTTTCCATAAAACAAAACATGAGTATTTATCTTTTTTCAGATGGTTATATGGACCAGTTTGGCGCACCTACCAATGATATGACAAATGCAGGAGTAAGTGAAAGAAAAAAATTCGGGATTCAAAATTTCAAAGAATTAATACTGCGAATACAAAACCTGGATATGCAAAAACAAAAGGAAGTTTTCGCAACTACACATACTGATTGGAAAGGAACAAATCCGCAGATAGATGATATTTTAGTGATGGGAATCAAGTTTTAATATTGAAAACGAAAATGCAAACCGCTTTAAATAAAGATCAAATTTTTGAACTCCTTTCTCAGATTCCGGATCCCGAAATCCCGGTAATAAATATTATTGAATTAGGAATATTGCGTGATGTAAAATGGGACAATGAATTGTGTACCGTTGTTATTACACCTACTTATAGCGGTTGTCCGGCAATGAAAGTTATTGAAGATGATATAAAAATCAAACTCAAAGAAGTTGGAATTGATACTATAAAAGTTGAATTGGTTTATTCTCCTGCCTGGACAACCGATTGGATAAGTGATACAGCAAAAGAAAAACTACGTGCCTATGGAATTGCCCCACCCGACCATTCTACAATTGATAAAGGAGTATTGATGGGAAAAGCAAGAGAATTAAAATGTCCTTTGTGTGGTTCAAAAAATACGGTGATGATTTCCCAATTCGGCTCTACCGCCTGTAAAGCCTTGTATCGGTGCAATGATTGTAAAGAACCATTTGATTATTTTAAGTGTATTTGATGTAAAATCGTTTGTTACTCCTTCAATTTTTTTCTCTTTTCAAAAAAATAATTCCTCTTTTTATCCTATTTTTGACCTCTTACATTAGGACACCTTTAAAAATTCGAAAAATGTTTCACGCAAAGAATCGCTAAGGAATAAAAAACGCAAAGAACGCAAAAAAAAAACTTTGCGAACTCTGCGTGAACAGTTTTTAAAGGTTCCAATCAAATAAAAATTCTGATAATAAATTAGTATGGAAAAAATTAATAAGCTGTTGGTTGCAAATCGCGGAGAAATAGCCATTAGGGTGTTGCGGGCGGCTTCTGAGTTAAAAATACGTACAGTTGCTATCTATACTTTTGAAGATAGATATTCGCTTCATCGCTACAAAGCTGATGAATCCTACATAATCGGGAAAGAGAATGAACCTCTTAAACCATATTTGGATATTGAAGAAATAATTCGTGTTGCTAAAAGAGAGCATATTGATATGATCCATCCCGGTTATGGATTTCTCTCTGAAAACGTAACATTTGCTAGTCGTTGCCGCGAAGAAGGAATTATTTTTGTTGGTCCCGATCCTGAAATTATGGAACAATTAGGTGATAAGATCGCAGCAAAAAAAGTTGCTATTGATGCCAAAGTTCCAATTATTGAAGACAGTAAAAAAAATCTTACAACAGTAGAAATTGCGTTATCAGAAGCCAAACGAATTGGTTTTCCGGTAATGCTTAAAGCCGCTTCCGGTGGAGGCGGTAGAGGAATGCGTATCATTCGCAAAGCAGATGATCTTGAAAAAGCATTCAGCGAAGCCAGAAGAGAAGCCAAAAATGCTTTTGGTGATGATACTGTTTTTATTGAAAAATTTATTGATCGCCCAAAACATATTGAAGTACAAATTTTAGGTGATAAATTTGGAAATATTGTTCATCTTTTTGAAAGAGATTGCTCTATTCAAAGGCGTTTTCAGAAGGTGGTGGAAATTGCACCTGCACCTAATCTTAAACAGGAAACTAAAAATAAACTGTATGAGTATGCACTCCGTCTTGCAAAAAAAGTGGGTTATAATAATGCCGGAACAGTAGAGTTTTTAGTAGATACAGAGGAGAATGTTTATTTTATCGAAGTAAATCCGCGTATTCAGGTGGAGCATACAGTAACAGAAGAAATAACAGGAATTGATATTGTAAGAAGCCAAATATTAATTGCGAGTGGCCATTCACTTAAATCATCGGGAATATTTATAAATAGCCAGAAAGAGATACGATGCAACGGTTTTGCAATCCAGTGCCGAATTACCACCGAAGATCCGCAAAATGATTTTAAACCTGATTACGGTGTAATCACTGCCTATCGAAATGTTGGCGGTTATGGTATCCGGATAGATGAGGGTAGTTCTTATTCAGGAGTGAAGATCTCTCCATTTTTTGATTCCATGCTTGTTAAAGTAACAGCTTCCGGAAGAACATTAAAAGGAGCAAGCCACCGCCTTCATCGTGCCTTAACTGAATTCAGGATAAGGGGTGTTAAAACAAATATTCAGTTTCTTGAAAATGTAATTAAACATGAAGTATTTCAGGAAGGCACTGCAACTGTTAATTTTATTGGTGAACATCCTGAATTATTACATTTTGATAAAAAATTAGATAGCGGAACCAAAACACTTAAATTCCTTGCAGATATTACTATTAATGGTAATCCCGATGTAAAGGTAATAGATCCAACACGGAAATTTGATGTTGCTAAAATTCCGGAGTATGATAGAAAAAGCCCGATTATTCCCGGAACAAAACAACTTCTTACCGAACTTGGTCCTGAAAAATTTTCGAAATGGTTGAAAGAAAAAAAAGAGATCCAATATACCGATACTACCTTTCGTGATGCTCATCAATCACTTTTAGCAACAAGGGTAAGAACCAAAGATATGATGGCTGTTGCCAAAGGCTTTGCTTACAATCACCCACAAACATTTTCAATGGAAGTATGGGGTGGTGCTACCTTTGATGTAGCCTTGCGGTTTTTGCACGAATCGCCCTGGAAACGTTTGCAATTATTGCGTGAAGCAATTCCAAATATATTATTACAAATGTTGATCAGAGGCTCTAATACCATTGGATACACTGCTTATCCTGATAACTTAGTTGAAAAATTTATTGAAGAATCTTGGACCAACGGAATTGATGTGTTCAGAATATTTGATTCACTCAACTGGGTGGATAGTATGAAAGTGAGCATCAATGCAGTTAGAGAGCGCACCGGTGGATTGGCTGAAGTGTGTTTGTGTTATACCGGTGATATTTTGGATAAATCAAAAACAAAATACACCTTACAATATTATTTAGATCTTGCCCGACAGCTGGAAGATGCCGGTGCACATATCATTGGAATAAAAGATATGACTGGATTGTTAAAACCTTTTTCTGCTGAATTACTTATTACTGAATTAAAAAAAGCGGTCAACCTGCCCATCCACCTTCATACACATGATACTTCCTCCATTCAAAGTGCTACTTATCTGAAAGCTGTTGAAGCAGGTGTTGATGTAATTGATGTTGCACTGGCTTCTATGTCGGGTTTAACATCTCAACCTAATTTTAATTCGATGGTAGAGGTGTTAAAAGATTCACCTCGTCATCAGTCCTTCAATATGGATTCTTTAAATGGATATTCCAACTATTGGGAAACCATCCGGGAACATTATTATCCCTTTGAATCAGGTTTAAAAGCAGGTACTGCAGAAGTGTACCAACATGAAATTCCCGGTGGACAATATT
>JAHEYA010000518.1 GCA_023251855.1 Bacteroidota bacterium | reverse complement strand
GCAGGATTTTGACGAATGACACTTGCGCCTCGGCCGCGCTCGACAAGCTCGCGCGGGGCAAAACCCAAAAATTTCCTATCATTTTTTATTGCGGCTCCCCCCACACCCCCCGCCGCGAAGCGGAACATTTGAAAGGAAGAAAATTTTTGGTTTTGCCGCCGCCGCTTCAATATCAACATACTTGTAATATATCACATTATTGTTATACAACACAATAACAGCTATACTACATCTGTGAATATGAAAACCCCAACATCCAAACTTGGTAAAAACATCAAGCGAATACGCGAGCAAAAAGAAATGTCGCAAGGCGACATTTGCCGCGCGGTCGGGCTTGATCGTGCTCAAATGAGCAATATTGAAGCGGGCAAAGGTAATCCCACGCTTGCCACCATTGAAAAAATCGCTCAAGCGTTGGGAATAACGAGCGATGAGCTTTTGAAATAATTATGGCACAAAAAAATTTACAACTAGCAAAGGCTGCAAAGAATGATGAGTTTTATACCCAGTATGGTGATATTCAGAAAGAGATTAGTGCGTATTTGGATTACAACCCAAACGTATTTCGCGGCAAAGTAGTGTATTGCAACTGCGATGATCCGTTTGAAAGCAATTTTTTCCGTTATTTCGTGCTGAATTTTAACAAACTTGGATTGAAACAGCTTATCACCACCAGCTACAAACCTTCGCCTGTCGCCAACACACAACTGCAATTATTTGGCGACGATAAAACCCTCGCGAAGGTAAAAAGCCGTCCGAAAATAACCGCCAATAAATTTATTGTGAGCGAGGTGCACGACATAGACGAAGACGGCGAATTCAATTTAAAAGATGTTGCCAAGCAATTAAAAGCAAACAAACATAATGAATGGACACCTCTAGAGGGCGATGGCGATTTCCGTAGCGATGAATGTATAGATCTACTGAAACAATCAGACATTGTGGTAACAAATCCGCCGTTTAGTTTATTCCGCGAGTACATAAAACAACTTGTTGAGCATAATAAGCAGTTTGTGATTATTGGCAGCATGAATGTAATTACTGGTAAAGAGATGTTTCCACTGATCAAAAATAATAAGTTGTGGTTAGGAAATGGATTTCATGCGGGTAATGCATATTTTTTTACACCAAATATTCGTGATTTTGCTTCAGGAGTCTATGACGAAAAAACGGGTCTGGTGAAATTCCGTAATGTTTGTTGGTTTACCAACCTTGATCACGGACGACGACACCGGCCATTACCGCTTATGACAATGGAAGAAAATTTAAAATACAGCAAACACAAAGAAATTAAAGGCAAAAAGTCGTATCCTAAATATGACAATTATAATGCCATAGAGGTCTCTTTTACCGATGCCGTCCCTAGTGATTATAAGGGCGTAATGGGTGTACCAATTAGTTTTCTAGACAAATACAATCCTGATCAATTCGAGATACTAGGAAGTGATTACAACATCAAAGAGGGTTTATTGCCAGAATTAGTAAATCCGAAGTGGAAAGGGAAACTTGATAGAGGATATGTAAATAACAAAAGGCTTTTCACTCGAATATTTATAAGACACAAAAAGAAATAATATGAAAACAACTCTAAAAACTAACACAACTATCAAAGAAATCTGTGACGGATTTGTCTATAACGAACTTGAGGGCAAAGGGTTGTTTGGCTTGTCTGGCAAACTCACTATCCAGCCGGAGTATCAGCGCAATTACATTTATGCCGAAGAAGGAAGAGAAGCTGCTGTAATTACATCAATTCTCAAAGGTTATCCCCTTGGATTAATCTATTTTCATAAAGCCAGCAAAGATAAATTTGAAGTCTTAGATGGTCAACAACGTATTACAAGTATAGGGCGGTTTGTAAATGATCATTTTGCCATCACAGACGAAAACGGTTTGCAACAGAATTTCAGTGGTATGGCAAAAGATAAGAAAACTAAGATTTGGGAAACAAAGTTGCTCATCTATGAATGTGAAGGTGAGGAAAGTGAGATAAAAGATTGGTTTAAAACAATTAACATTGCCGGAATTCCACTTAGGAATCAGGAGTTACTTAATGCTGTCTATTCTGGACCATTTGTGACATCGGCAAGAGAGGAATTTAGTAATCGCCAAAATGCTAATGTCCAGAAGTGGAGTGCATATATATCAGGTAGCGTAAATCGGCAAGATTTTTTGGAACGAGCATTGGAATGGGTGAGTAAGGGAAATGTTGAGGGTTATATGACTAAACATCGCAAGGACAAAAACATTGATGAGTTGAAAAAATATTTCAACACGGTCATTGATTGGGTATCTGGTGTATTTACCGACGTAGAAAGCGAAATGCGCGGGCTTGAATGGGGGCGATTTTATGAGGAGCATCACAAAAAGAAATTCAAACCAGCCGAAGTATCTGCTGATGTGCGTAAGCTCTATGGTGACTTTTTTGTTAAAGATAAAAGAGGAATTTTTGAGTATATTTTGGGTGGTAATAACGATACAAAGTTGCTTAATAT
>JAHEYA010000102.1:1955-7647 GCA_023251855.1 Bacteroidota bacterium | reverse complement strand
TCCTTGTGAATAGCCTGAAATATCAATATTAAACACATTATTTGTTGTTGCTTTATTTTCCCAAACTACTCTGCCTATCATATCTATTACTTTTATTTCTTTTAAAGCTATAAAACCTCCATTTTCAGTAAAAGAAAGTGTGAATTTTCCATCACTTGGATTTGGATAAATGTTTACAGCATTTATATTAGTGTAGTTTTCAATTCCGCTGGATAGTGAATATTTATAGATTTTTCCTGCCTGCCCGCAGGCATAACCGTTAGCCCTATTTGAAAAATGAACACTGTAAAATGTGTACGGATCGGAAAGAGACAGCGCCCAATGCATACCTCCATCAGTAGTTTTTACAATAGTGCCCGCTGAAACACCATCGCCACCTACAACATATCCCGTGTCATTGCTTGTAAAATAAACCGAATAAAATTGGGCTGAATTAGGGTTGTTCTGAAGTGTCCATGTATCGCCCCTGTCTGTGGTTTTATAAATTCCCGAACCACCTGCTGTATAACCAACGGAGTCAGAAGGAAAATGAATCCCGTTCAAATCAAATTCGTTTAACTTTAGTAACCACGTAACACCACCATTGGTAGTTTTATAAATACTCCCTTGCACAACCATAAAGCCGGTGGCAATATCAGTAAAAAAAATTGAGGAAGGAATATCTGATGAAGGAATTGCACTTACCTTACTCCAACTGCTTCCGGCATTCGTGGTTTTGCAGACAAAAACTGTATCTAATGTGATATTCGAACATTGGGCATAACCGATATTTTTCGAAGGGAAATAAATTGCATCGGCAAATAAAGTGGTATCAGCAAAATAACTGTTAGTCCAACTTAATCCTCCATTTACAGTTTTTGAAATCCCCGGATGACAAGGTGCATAACCAGTATCTGCACTTGTAAAAAAAAGAGTATTTCCAATAATCTGCGAACCTATATAATTCCAACTGTTTCCTGCATTGGCAGTTTTTAAAAGGAGGCCGTTGCTCTGTACCGAATAACCCACAGAAGCCGTAGGAAAATATACGGAGCTTAATTCAACTGCGGAACCTGAATTTAGTTGTGTCCATTGAGCGTTGCTGAACAGTGGGAAAAACAGGAGTATAACCAAAATAAATTTCTGCATAACATAAGATTACTGTTTTATCAATTTTTTTATTTCTATTTCTCCTAACTCATTTATAGCACGCACATAATAAATACCCGCAGAATAGCCTGAAATATCAATATTGAAAACATTACTTGATGTTGCTTTATTTTCCCAAACCACTCTACCAATCATATCCATTACTTTTATTTCTTTTACTCCTATTGCCTGATTATTCTTAGTAACTGTAATTGAAAATGTACCATTGTTGGGGTTAGGCATAATGCCGATATTATTATTCTTTTCCACATTGATAATTTCCATTGGTTTGCCGGTTGTTGCTGACGGATTAGCTACCGCAATTGATTGGGGATGACCACAATTGAAACAATCTTCAATTTTGGCGGAGAAAGTATTGTTATTTTGATCAACTTTATAACCATCGGTAATTGAAACACCGCAAGGGGTTGCATGAATAGACCCATGAGTAATGCAAGCAGTATAACTGACTGTTGATGATGCAGGTTTCATGCTAAATCTTGTTGGAACCGGTGAAACAAAAATATTTGAGTTCGTCAAAAGCAGGTCAATCATATTTTGTGTAATTGTTTGGACTCTAGAATCATTAAAGTGAGAGGGTCTGCACCAGTAGTTTGAATTCACATTTATCACTTTTCCAGATGTACAAGTTTTCTGCAATACACAAATGGGAGCACAAGGAATAGGATCGGATATTCCGTAAGCGGGGATATCAAATCCGACTATCTCACCTCTGTAAAATCCCATTTGGTTGGGATCAAATACAGGATATCCGTTGCCGTCATAGCCGGTAATAAATGTTCCGTCCAATTCCCCTTTTTCACTACCAACAAAGTTTCGCGGAAGTATATTATCTTGCAAAAGTCCCGTCCCACTTAGCAATGGCGAAGTCGGTAAAATGATTTTGTAACCGGAAAATCCATTATAGACAACATTCATATCATCTTGTGAAAACCCCCCATGTGGAAACCAATCTGACCCCATACTTCCGCCAATCGAATATTTTATTTCGGGTTTGTCATAAGAGGTTGTTTCAAGCAAAGGGTCGCAATTGGGATCGGTAGAATTAACATTAGTATTAATATAGCCACCATGAATTCCTTTGTAACACACCATTTGAAGATTGTGCGAATTAAGCGGATCGCTATCGTCAGTTTGATAACGTACCTGCCACCACATCGTGTTACCAGATAAAATGATGGCATCGCGTGTATGCCCCACTTCATTTATTCCCTCATCAACAAATTTATCAAAATTCAATCTTGCCTGTCTTGTCCAATATTCGCTGTGCCCTATGACGATTAATAGTTTTGCATTTTTGATTTCGTCGTAATTATCCATATCAAAGTCAGAAATTACATTAACAGAAGAATAATTGCTATTATAAAACCATTTCAAAAAACCATCTGTGAGATCAAGATGAACAATTGGTCTGTGAAATGACATAATTGGAGAATAAATTAGTACTGGTGGATTTTGGTTATCAAGTTGCCCATACATACCAATTGATGTAACACCATTTAAATTATAATGCGAATCGAAAGTATATGCCTGATCAGTATTGGTAGAACAAACAATCACAATTTCTGCACTGGAGTTATCGCCTTTAATAATAAGAGGGATGCGGGTAGTTGCATTAATAAAATACATTCCGCTTTTTAAACTTGAAGGAACAGTCCATGTTGCTGTTGAACTATAATTGTAGCCATTCTTCCATGGCTCGTTAGTATTCATGCCAGGTTGAGTGGTTTGGTTAAAATCAATAGGCAGGTCAACCAGATTATTATTTATATCTCTAATATTGTGTTGTTCAATGCCGTCGGACTGAAATGATTTTGTATAAAAGGTAACCGTTTCGGTAGCATGATAAGAGGATTTGCTAGTATACCCATCGAACAATTGTGCATGGCCGTAATGGATGATGCCAAATGACAGAATAATCGCAATAAAAATTGGTTTCATAGTTTCTTGTTTTTATTATTGATGTGTAATATACCTAATGATACAGTATAAAAATTATATCCCTTTAAAAAGCAAGGAGTAAAATAAAACCCAGGTTTAAGCACAATTTTTTTAATTTTTATATAACCACCGCCACCAATCTCAAATGGAACATTTACGAAAAATAAATTACTGGAAGTGCAGCTTGTGTTACTTGTTGAACTCTCTTTGACCCATTTGAAGATAGTTTCGTGATAAGTCCAAATATCTATTTGCTCTTGCTTTTGAATATTTGCTTTTATTAAACTAACTGAAGCATTTAATCCTACAGAAATAAAAACGCACTTATAGGTTGGTTGAAACTTATAACCAAGGGAAATTATTTTTTGAGTGAATTGGGTTTGAATAGTATCATACATATAATAATCACTAGTGGCAGTTCCGTGTGTCCAATGACAGAAAAAATTATAAGAATAGTTTCCTTTATATTGCATAAAGCTTGCTTCAATAATGTGATTAACATTTTTAAGTTTACTCGAATTTATTTGTAATCCTATGTTAACAATTGGGTATGTACTTGGGTTACTATAAACAAAACCGGCTGGATTAACACTTCCTTCCTTGATTGAAAGAAAAGGGGCAGGGGCAGAAATGGCAGAATGTGTCTTATCATACAAGTATTGTATAAAATTATCTGAATAATATTTTGTTGCATCTATGCCGCCTGAAATAAAAACACCTGTTACAGATGGGTGTTCACGATGTTCTAAATAATCATTCTCCTGAGAATAATTAACAGCCGGGATTAGCATGAAAACAAGCACGACGAAAAATAATATTTGAAAGTGTTTTCTCATTTTTATTTACTGCTTTTGCTTGTGTTATTCAACAAAAATTTTCCCCGCATTTAAAATTTTTGTTGCTCCAATTACTTGATAAAAATAAATTCCCGAATATAATCCCTCAAGATTAATACTTGTTTTAGAAGAATTAACTAAAATCTCACGCACTTTCTCTCCAAGAATATTTGTCAATGATAATTTAAAATTTTCAGGTAAATCAGTTGAGCTAATTTCAAGGGTTGTTTGTTCTTTCGCCGGATTTGGATAAACATTGACGCCATTTATAAATTCACGCGCTTCATTAACGCCTACGGTTGATTTTATGAGATAGCTTGTATTGTACATACTAAAAAAATTGGAATAATATAAGGTTAAAACGGGTTGATGTATCCCTGGCAGATACCAGTTGTATTGTTTATTTATATTGTGGACTGTGGTTCCGTTAGTTGTTTTTGCTATGTTTTCTACCATCTTAATCCTTAATACATTTGTTAAGATACCATCAGGCAACTGTAAGGTTCCATAAGCATCGGCTGTAACGGTATCTGTTCCTGCAATGGAAGATGCGGGACTGCTACTAGCATCCATACCTATAAAATTATCAACAAAAGTTGAATTATAAGTAAATGGATAGGACAAATATTTTTCCGGGTCGGTATAGCTTAGCTTTCCTCCACCGCTTTCATATCCAAGGTAAAGAAGAGAATCGCTGCTTGTTTGATAATAAAGCCAAGCACTATTACCCCGATAAAAACATACATTCGAAGTAGGAAAGTCAAAACCATAAGTAGTTGAGGAAGGGATTTCTGTACTATCAAGTATAAGCCCTCCGGGTACTAATGCAGAAAAATTCCATGTTTGATTAGCCCCAGCACTGCCCGGTGAGGTTTGTTGACCAGCAACCCTCCTGTCAAAATTTTCATTAATAATTGGGTTTGTGTTGGCCGCGATTAATATGGGCTGACCAGTAACTTTATTGAGAAACATATATTCTACAATAATTAATAAAATGAGTTTTTTCATTTTTCTTATTATTTGTTTTATTAATTCTGTTCCACGTTATCAACAATTTTATTTCTTTTGCAATTCTTTTACTTGCAGCTCAAGTTTTTTGTTTTCTTGTTTTAATTCTTCCATCATTTTATAAAGCTCAATAATGTCAAGTGAGTTTTCTTCCACATTTTGCGTTATTCCTTTTAAGTTTTTTGCAACCTTCAAACCGGTTTGTGTAATTTCTTTTTCCGAATCTAATTCCGGCATATGCTTGTTCTTGGTAAAATAATTTTCTTTTTCCTGCCAACTCATCCGCTTGTAATTAGGGGCAAAAACAAAATCGCACCATCCAGTTGACACTATCCATTCTTTAGACTGTATTGTACCGCAAACCGCAAGTTTTATTCCAGTGGGAATGCTTGAAGTACCAATACCAACAACCCCTTGACCTGGGCACATCGTTATATTACCCTCATTGGTTCCACCACATATATTTACATTACCTCCATTATCACCTGTACACATAAAAATATCTTTCCCGCATTTTTTATTAATGTATAAAGCTGCTGGTCCATTATCCCCAATACCGGCAAGGTCAATTCTGCCATTCCCTTCCTGCCCATCAAATCCCATTTCCAATACACCCGCAGTCCCTGCAGGGGTATAGTCAAATGATTGAAGAATTCCAGAAAATTGATTTTTTTGAGTATAATTATTAGGAGCGTAAACGAAATAACAAGGATCAATAACGATTGGCGGACCGCCAGGCCCCATACCAAAAGCAAGAA
>JAHEYA010000102.1:0-1945 GCA_023251855.1 Bacteroidota bacterium | reverse complement strand
ATAAGATATTGATCTACTCCCTCCAAAAGTAAAACTTCCACCAATTTTTAAATCATTAGTAACTTTTAAATTACCATTCACCTCTAGTTTTTCAGCAGGTGTGTTTGTGCCAATGCCCACGTTGCCGTTGGCAACTAAACGAAGCACTTCAGCATTATTGGTTTTTAAAACTACATCAACGTTATCTGTAGTGCCTATAAAATTTACTGCAGGGTCAGTATTTGCCGTACCGTTAAACGACCATGCGTTTTGCGCACCATCAGCACCCGATGCACCAGCTATTCCTTGCACTCCTTGGGCTCCCGCCACGCCAGTTACTCCTGCTAACCCTTGCAACCCTGCGATTCCTTGCACCCCTACTGCTCCTGTAGCTCCTTTTAAAGTGGCGACATCAATATAACCGACTGTGCCTGTAGGATCCGCCACCAAAACATTCGTAGCTGCATTATTTTGCAATACTGTTTGAATTCTCAAATCTCCACTAACATCTAATTTGGCTGTGGGAGCAGTAGTGCCTACGCCTACATTGCCACTGGCAACTAAACGAAGTACTTCTGTATTATTGGTTTTTAAAACTACATCCACACTATCAGTAGTTCCAATAAAATTAATTGCGGGGTCAGTATTTGCAGTGCCGTTAAACGACCATGCGTTATGCGCACCATCAGCACCCGGTGTTCCAGCTATACCCTGTGCGCCAGTTACTCCTACCATTCCTTGCAATCCTACAACTCCCTGCACCCCTTGCACTCCCGCTACACCAGTTACTCCTACCATTCCTTGCGCTCCTACTGCTCCTGTAGCACCTGTTAAAGAAGCAACATCTTTATAACCTATTATACCTGTGCCGTCTGCCACCAAAACTTTTGTAGCGGTATTATTTAGCGCTACTGTTTGAATTCGTACATTTCCGCTTACATCCAATTTGGCTGTCGGAGAAACTGTGCCTATACCCATATTACCGTTATTCATACCATTAATAAACAGAGTAGGGTTACCATCATTACCTATAAAAAAGTCGCCGCTTTGTGACCATACGTATGGAACGCCATCTGTACTGCCCACAGCACCAACACCAAGATTCAAATGCGAAACGGTGTTACCAAATTCTGTCCATACGTTGCCTGCATTAGTGCTATAAAACTTGGCAACAGTGGTTGTGTTTCTCACATCCAATGCTGCTCCCGGTGTAGCTGTTCCAATCCCCACATTACCATTTCCTTTAATTCGGACATTTTCAGTAAATGCTGCACTTGAGCCGTAACCGAAGGCAATATCCGAAGCACTACCAGCAGAATGGATTTGCATTAGGGCAGGCTGTATACCAAAACCATAGTGGCTGCCTGCATTTCCCCATAGAGAAATTTTATCGCCAGATGTATTAGGATAGTTGAGAGGAAAGCCAGGTGAGGCTGTACCTAAGCCTATACTACCTGTTGATGACACCCTTATTCTTTCGACATTGTTGGTTCGGAAGGCGAGGTCAGTGGCATCAGTAGTGCCTAAGAAATCGGTTGTGGCATTTGATCCTGCGGTGCCACTTTTGCCCCATGCGCTAAGTCCTCCATCTGCGCCGGCAGCTCCTGTATTACCCAAAACACCTTGTATCCCTTGTATGCCTTGTGTACCTGTATTGCCTTTAACTCCAGCTGCTCCAGTAGTACCCACAGCACCTTGTATTCCTTGCTGTCCGGCTGTTCCTTGAACACCATTAGCACCAGTTGCACCTATCGTTCCAGTTGCACCTTGAATACCCTGTGCTCCGTTGGTGCCTGCGGCTCCTACTGCGCCTTGTGTTCCCTGAATACCATTATTACCAGTTGCACCAATCGCTCCTGTTGCACCTTGTACTCCTTGCTGTCCGGTTGCACCTTGACTACCCTGTGCTCCATTGGCGCCTGCGGCTCCCGCTACACCTTGTGTTCCCTGAATACCATTATTACCG
>JAHEYA010000468.1 GCA_023251855.1 Bacteroidota bacterium | reverse complement strand
GGAGCTGAACAGAAATCGTTCCACCTGTTTGAGGATAGGAAATATTGAATATCCAGTTGGTAAAACCACCGGGGAAATTTCCGGACGAATTGGATAACTCTATCAGGTAAGCCCCATCACATAAAGGTCCTGAGAGGTGATAATGAATTGAAATGTAAGTTCCCTGACAAATTGGATTGGGCGAAACACTATCAACAGTAATGGTTATAGGAGTGATCTGATTATAACTGGCTACAATATTTATATCATCGATCGCAAATGCAGATGAATAGGGTGCTGCACCATTGTCGTTCTCCCATCGGAAACCAAAGCGAAGATTAGCAACGTTGCTAAAAGCGATATTAGTAATGTCTTCATATTTCCATTTGTATTTATTCTTGTATTGGCCTTGGCCGGTTTGGATCCACGGGCCATTATTAATGCTATAATACACCTTTCCATAAGCTGTTGCAGAGCCTTCGCAGAGGTAGAAAAAACTAAAATGAACTGAATCCATGCCAAGTGTACACATCCCATTTGTCATGTATGCAAAACGGTCGGATTGAGCAGTAGGATCATAGTTGCAATTAAGGCTACTAGAAGCGGCATCATGAATGTGGAGGTATTTACTGTAAGGCGCACCACCAATAGTACCATTATAGGTGCTGTCCTGACGGATAGTATTTGGATACGGTGTTGTGCCTGTATATTGGTTGTTTACTATCCATTGGTTATTGCCACCATTAGAGCCAAAACCAACACCATTTTGGGTGATAGAACCACCACCGGTTTGAAAATCTTCTGTAAAAAGCTGAATGCTTTGAGCTTTTAACAAAGAGCAGCTAACAAAAAATAAACAAAAGAGAATACTACTTTTTTTCAAACGATTAATCTTTAAATTTTTTATAAAATAGTAACAAGGGGCTAATTTATGAAAAATAATTTGAGAAAGGAAATTAATGTTGGGTCAATAAAATAATAATATTACCATTGTTTGCTAAAATGTCCAACCCCGCCAGGGTTGAATTTTACAACATCATTCAATTTCTATAAACATTCGACTCCTTCAGAGTGGTTCAATCCTGTAGGGATGAAATATTGCTAGTGATATGAACGCTCATGAATATAAAGCCCCATGCGCCTACGCTGAGTCCTTCGCCAGAGGCTTCGGCCGCCGGAGAAAGCTTCAGCGCAAGCGTAAGGGGCGAAATAAAATTGTGCAATTTGTGGTACACCCCGAAGATGTGCGGTAAAAAATTTAATCCCTGCAAATATTTTTTTACATTTGAGGAATTGAAACCCTTTGGCAGTAATATGATTGTAACACTATTACAACAATTTATAATATGCAAAAAATAAAAAACTATATCAATGGCGAACTTATTGAACCAATTGGTAAAAAGTATATTGATAATTATAATCCGGCAACGGGTAAAGTATATTCTTTACTTCCTGATTCAGATGAACAAGATGTAAACCTGGCTACTGATGCTGCTTTAGCTGCTTTCCCTGCTTGGTCAGTAACACCTAAGTCGGAACGCTCACGCATCATTTTAAAGATCGCTGAATTGATTGAAAAAAATTTAGAGCGCCTGGCTATTGCTGAATCTATCGACAATGGTAAACCTGTTGCTTTAGCCCGAATAGTTGATATTCCTCGTGCAGCAAGCAATTTTCATTTTTATGGAACAGCAATATTACATTATGCTTCAGAAAGTCATGCAATGGAAGATACCGCTATTAACTATACATTGCGCAGTCCGGTTGGTGTTGCAGGTTGTATTTCTCCCTGGAATTTGCCACTCTATTTATTCACCTGGAAAATTGCTCCCGCACTGGTTTCCGGCAATTGTGTAGTTGCTAAACCATCAGAAATCACACCTATGACAGCTTATCTGCTTTCTGAATTATGTATTGAAGCAGGTTTGCCAAAAGGTGTTTTAAATATTGTACATGGCTATGGACATAAAGTCGGTGCAGCAATTACGGCCCATCCTAAAATTCCACTTATCTCATTTACCGGTGGTACAAAAACGGGAGCAGAAATTGCGAGAGTAGCTGCTCCTATGTTTAAAAAGTTGTCGCTCGAATTAGGTGGAAAAAACCCAAATATAATTTTTGCTGATTGTGATTTTGAAAATGCAATTAAAACAACGATTCATTCCTCCTTTTCAAACCAAGGGCAGATATGCCTTTGCGGCTCACGTATCTTTATAGAAAGATCAATTTATGAAAAATTTAAAGTCGAATTTATTTCAAAAGCAAAAGCATTAAAAGTGGGCAATCCCTCTGATGCAGCAAGTAAGGTGGGTGCTGTGGTTTCAAAACAACACATGGAAAAAATATTGTCCTGTATTGAATTGGCAAAAGCAGAAGGCGGAAAAATACTGCTTGGTAGTAACAGAGTAATAATAGCAGGTGAATTTTCAGAAGGATATTATATCGAGCCCACCATAATTGAAGGATTAAAGCCTGATTGCAGAACAAATCAGGAAGAAATTTTTGGACCTGTTGTAACACTTGCTCCAT
>JAHEYA010000101.1 GCA_023251855.1 Bacteroidota bacterium | reverse complement strand
TGATTGAGAAAAATCACTGCGGTATTAACAAAATTCAACTACTTGCTAACAAAGAGTCAAGAAGTTGATTGCTTTTATTCTTGTTTTTTTACCTCTTTGGAATTAACAGGAATACCCTAAAAAAATTCTCGCAGATTACGCGCCTTTCTGCATAATCTGCGGGAACATTTTTTTAATAGAACCTCACCAAATGCTCAACAATATTAGCATTCTGTTTTAAAGCATCATATACTTCATAATCAACACGTGGTTGAAGCTGAGCAATGGCAGCTGTTTGCTGTGCTTTATAATCTTTTTGAGCAGGAGCATCCGTTTGTGATTCAACGGCAACAACAAAAACACCTTCTTTACCGGTTAATGGTTTACTTACTGTTTTGCCTTTTAGCACTGATACAGCACCAATCACATTTGGTTGGCTTCCGGCTCCCGGTAATGAATTCGTATTAAAATTAACATTTTGAGCTTGTCCGATATTTAAATTCATTTTGGCAGCAAGTGCATCTATCTGAATACCTGCAGCCATAGCGGTTTTTAACTCGTTTGCAAACAATTCTGCTTTTTTCTCTTTTATAACTTTCTGTTTTACATCATCTTTCACTTGATCTAACGCTGCAATACCTTTCTCTTTTATATCAACCAATACAACTACAATGTATTTGTTGCCAAACTCCATAGGTTCAGATACTTTACCTTTTTTATTATCGTATGCCCAACGAATCAGAGGACGAGGAGATTCAACACCGGCAATGGTTTTGTCGTTTTCTTTGATATTATCAACCACACGCTTATTTAATTTTTCGTCAATAACTGCTTTTTGAAAAAGGTCATTTGTATTGTTTTTTCCGGCAAACTCGCTTGCTTTAACAAACACTGCCTGCAATGTTTTGCTGCTTGGCTCCAACTTTCTGTCAATAGAAACAACCTGTATTTTCTTTTGAGAACCTTTTGAATCAAGCACTTCAATAATGTGATAACCAAATTGTGATTCAACAACAACCACATCTCCTTTTTTACCATCCAATCCGGCATTTTTAAATGGTTCAACAAACTGGCTGTTTGGATTTAACCAGCCATAGTCGCCACCTTTACCGGGATAATATTCACCGGGCTTTTTATTTGGAGGCATTGTTTTTCCACCATCATCGGAATGCTTTTCAACAAAATCAGCGAATTTAGAACCTTTTTTGATTAATTTTAATAAGCTGTCGGCCATCGTTTTTGCCTGTTCTTTGGAGCGTGTAGTTGCTTCAGATGCTCCGGAACCTTTATAAGCAATCAGTATATGACGCACTTTAGCTGAATCAGCTGATTTTTTAATTGCTATTAATTTAGATACTTTCAAAATTTCATTTTCCTTATAAGGACCAACAACAGTGCCTACTTCGGAGTTAAACATGATGGAATCAATTTCAGGAGACAAGGTTCCTTTAGTATGAAAATTCATATCAAACATACGGTTGTCGGATTCAGAAATTACATAAGAAGAATCTTCCGTTGATTTAATGGTTTTAAAATTAGAGGCTATCGCCTGTGCGCTTTTCATAGTCTCGTCTCTATCTTCTTGCGAAGGAGCAATATCGTAAGCTACATACTCTATTTTACGAGATGTTTCTTGTTTAAATTCATTTTGATGTGCTGTGAAATATAAATTTAAATCCGCATCAGTAACCTTAACAGTACTATCGGCAACCAGTTTGTAGTTTTTGATAATGTACTTAATATTCGAATTTGTGTTCTGAGCAACATAATCACGTTTAGCAGCAACAGTAGTTACATACAAACCTTTTTTAATAAGGTTATTGTATTTTTCGATGGTGCGTACCTGGCGGATATAGCTCTCTAATTGTGCCCATTGTGCTTCCTGGTCAGCATTCATTTTTTGAGTGAATTCTTTTATTTTAGCCGGACTAGGTTGACCGGTTTTAGGGTCGGCAAACATTGGAGATACTTTACCGGTTTGAGGATCGCTAAGATTGCGAACCAATGCTGAATGCGGGTGATCGATCATCAGGTCATATAACTCTTCATCGGAAACAGCTATTCCTAATCGTTCATACTCTTTGTTCATCACACCTTCATTGATAGATTGATTCCATACTTGTTGAACAATACCATCAATTTCGTTTTCGTCCAATACTTTCTTCTCACTGTTACGTTTTTTGTTTTCGATAGCTTCCTGAACTTTTGCATTAAAAACAGTATATTCAATGGGCTTTCCAGCAATTTCACCTACATTTTTATCTGAGTTCCCCAGCGCATTTCCTCTTTCAAATAAACCGGTTAAAACAAAAGCAAGTAATGCCAAACCTACTATGGATACTAATAATCCGGAACGTTTACGTAAACTTTCTAAAACACTCATTTTTTTCTTTAGTTATTGGTTAATCGTTATTGGTTATTGGTTAATAGTTATTGGTTAATGGTTATTGGTTAAAAGGTTTCTACACTTAATAACTCAATAACATAATAGCTTGTTTTTTTCATAAACAGGGTTGCAAATATAAGATTCTTAACGAAATCAATTACCTTTTTAAGAAAAAGCTTTCAATCAATAGTAATTTTAGAGTTTTTTTGGTTCAATAACGATTTGTATGGGCTCTTAATTAACCACATAGAAACATAGACTTTTCAAATTAATACTGTAGTGATTTAAAAGTTTTACATAGGCTAAAAGCGTTGCTTTTATTATAGTTTTATTAGATTCTGCCGTTCTTTCCTATGTAAAAAATTTATTTTTCTATGTTTTAATTTTTGTAAAACTTTATTTGGCTGTTGTAATTCTATGATTCTATGTGGTAAAAAATTTATTACCCATACTATCCGTTATGGAGCCACTTTTTTTATCTCAAATCTCTGGTCTCAATTCTCACATCTCAAATCTCACATCTCAAATCTCACATCTACTTTTGCTGTACTTTTAAATTTACCTGTTCAATACCTGTTCTGTTAACCAACGTAGCGGTAAATAAAAATTTTCCGATACGTATTTCTTCATTCAGTTTGGGGATACTTTGATGGTAATGCATAATCAAGCCACCAAGTGTAGCCACATTCTCAATAACCGGTAAATTCAAATGATAATGCTCATTAATATAATCGGTTTCAAGCCGGGCCGAAAAAATAAATTCTGTTTCGCTAATCATTTTTTCAATAAAATCTTCTCTGTCATGTTCGTCTTCAATCTCACCAAAAATCTCTTCCATTACATCTTCCATAGTGAGCATACCAGAGGTTCCTCCAAATTCATCAACAACCACAGCTATACTTTTATGTTGTTGAATAAAAATGGTTAATAATTCACTTGCTGCCATTGATTCAGGCACAATGCTTACAGGCAGTAATATGCTTTTGATGTTTTCAGGTTTTTTAAATAATTCTTTTGAATACACGTATCCGATAATGTTATCAATACTTTCGGAGTATATTAAAATTTTAGAAAACCGCGTTTGGATAAACCTGTTTTTTAATTCATCAATGCTTTCATTCGCGTCAAGCGCAACAATTTCGTTGCGGGGCACCATACATTCTCTGGCTTTTACAGATGAAAAATCCAATGCATTTTGAAATATTTGTATCTCATGATCCTTCTCCGCTTTCGTTTCAATAGCTGATGTGCCCTCTCTTATATAGTTATCAAGGTCGATCATAGTAAAGGCTGCATTCTCTTTTTCGATTTTTACACGAGCTATTTTTTTGAGTACAAACTCCGAAAAGCCGATGGTAATTAATACAATAGGGTAAAGTAGTCCGTAAACAATGGTAAGTGGAAACACAAACAAACTAAGTGTTTTGTTAGGATTTAATCTGAAAATATTTTTTGGTAAATATTCGGCAGTTACTAAAATTAGCAGGGTGGATAAAAACGTGGAAATAATCAGCAGCATTACTTTTGAGGAGATATAGACCCCTAAAAGTGGGCTTAGTTCTTCATCCATATAGATACCAAATATGACCAAGGCAATGTTATTACCAAGTAACATAGTACCTAAATACCTGGATGGATATTTATTGAAATACGATAAAATTTTTGCCGAAAGGCTTCCTTGTTTACTTTCCAGCTCAATACGTAATTTGTTGGAAGTAATAAAAGCAATCTCCAAACCTGAAAAAAAAGCGGAAGCAATTAAAGCAATAAGGATAATAATAGAACTCTGCACAGTATTAATTTGATGATTTGAAAATTAGATGATTTGAAAATTTAATTGGTACGGTTTCAAATTCATTTAGTTTGTTCTTTTTGTTTTGAACTAGCCTCCAGATTCATTCGTTGGCGCTTACGAACAAGGTACATGATGGCACTAACAACAAAAAATGCAAAGAAATAGATTGAACCTCTAAAATCTTTTGTGAGAAGTGCATATACACACATAAACATACCTATACAGGCCATTACAAGCCATATTATTTCGAGTATTTTAAATGTTTTATTCATATTGGTTACAGATAGCGAATGATTAACGCTTACGCCAAAGCTTCAGCGTAGGCGCTACGAATTTACAGTTGCGAATAACGAATAATTACGAATTTACGAATCTATGTATTATTGAACCGGCTTGTTACTTTTTGCCTATTGCTTATTGCTTACTGCCTATTGCTTACTGCCTACTGCTTACTGCTTACTGCTTATTGCCTACTGCTTATTGCCAACTTCTTCTTCCTTGCCAACTGCCCACTGCCTATTGCTAACTTTTTTTTGCTTACTCCTTACTGCCTACTCCTTACTGCCTACTGCCTACTGCCTACTGCTCACTTAGAAGCATCTTTCACCTGAATCGTCCCCTTTACATGTTTAATCTCATATTCCGAAAAATCTTCATTAGCCTCTAAACCATTCCCCCATATCACTTCAGTTTTGGTTGTAATTTTTACAAACTCATTTGTATATACTTTTTTGGTTACTGAATTCCAGGTCAGATGCTCTGTATTGAGGCGGTCTCCTTTTACATTTACAACAATTACATTTCCTTTTGCTTCCATGGTACTCATTCTATTATCAGTATCGAAACCAATACCATAGTTGGCAGTAAGTTTGGATTGTTCTTTATGATCGCGGTCATAAAAAACAATATCCATTCCATTAGGCATTTCATAGTAGGGTTTTTTCCCAACAAAATGGTCTATTACAGGAGCTTTTAGTTTTGATTTAATGCGTGCAGAGTCGCTATACAAAAATTCAACATTTTTGCTCGATTCAGTTGGTTGTGTTTGTTCATTCAATGAGGTGATTGAGTTAACAACGGCAATATCATTTTCGCAAGAATATAAAAACATTAAAAATACAATACCCGCTAATCCTCTCCAGGAGAGGCACTGCTTTATATTGATCATTAATGCAGAAATTATGTTTTTTGCGTTCACAGTTTTCAAACTTTTCTTCCGATGTTAAGAGAAAAAATTTGGGAGAGCTAAATTAATCAAATTTTGGTTTAATAAACCACCTGTCGTTAATAGTAAAACCAAGGGTGGCTTTGAAGAATTGTTCTTTAATTAAACCGTTTGTGGTGGTACCTCGCTGTCCCACTTCAACACCAATATTTACCATCGAAAAATTTTGCAATAAAAAATTGCGCCCAACAGGTAGTCCAATCCCAATGCTTGCAGCATATTCGATTAATGGAGTGTTTTTTAATTCTATCATTGTTTGATTGTAACGTCCGCCTATTCTGTAATAAATACGCTTATAATACGAACCTTTTCCATTCGCTTTTGAGTTTGGAACACATTGAATACCTAATGAAGCACGCATACTATTTTTAAGTTCCTGCGGTTTATCAAAAACTTTGTATGTACTCCAGTTTTGAATCGCGTAATCAGCTGCAACAAGCCACCTGTCGCCCTTTTTGAAGCCTAATCCAAAACCAAATGACAGTGGAAATTCCAATTTTCCCTTTGCATTTTGTATATTTTGAACCGTATCTTTTCCAATTTCATACCCTGCAGAATTTTTGAAATATGTATAAGAAAGACTGTCGATCTTTGCGGCAATGTTGGATTGAGTAGCAAATGTAGCACCGAAAAGTAATTTCACTTTTTCTCTTAAATCACGTCCTCTTATTGAATCAATAGTATAAGAATATTGTGCTCCATAATCAAAATAAACATCACCAACTCTTGTTGTTGTAATTGAACGAGCATTAAATGAATTTATCCCATACGGCATTATATCACTCCTTGAATTAGAAAATCCGCCAAATAAATAAGATGCATTAAACCCTAATGATAGTGCTTGTAAGGATTTTTTTCGATTTAGTATCCGATTACTTTTGGCAATTTTATTTTCTGCTTTTAAACGTGAATATCTACTTGATTTTAAAAACAAATTTGGTAAACCATACAAGGGCTTTATACCATTTCCAAAATAAAACTGATTGATACCACCTGAACCCTGATATAAAAAATCTACTCCGCCAACATTGGCAATGTCTTGATGGTCGGAAACTTTATATCCTACCGTACTATATGGAATTAGACCAATACTGCCTACCCACCATTTTTTAAATGGGAAAGCTAATGATAAGTATGCCAAAGAAGCATTATTGATCGTTTTTTTTGTGTCGGTGTTTTCTAATTTTATCCTGTTAAAATTTACTCCTAAGTCGGCCGTTGTTAAACGCAGATTGGAATAGGATGCAGGATTACCAGTATTAATAAAAAACATCGCAACAGTATCATTTTGCATGGCAATATTGGTTCCGCCCATTGCAAAACCTTGGGCAAAGCCTTTTCCGCTCATATCACCAATACCATAACGTGAATAAGGAGAACTATTAGTTTGTGCCAGGGAAGTACTTTGTGACACATACAAAGCAGGTACAAGAAATGAAAACAAAAATAATCTTAGAGTAATTGTATTTTTAGTCTTCATTCTTGATACTAATGTTATGTTAAATGTAAGATGTGAAATGGAAAATGTGGGTTTGAGCTTTGCGATTGGCTTTTAACCATCTTACATCTGCCATTTTACATTTTACATATCACTAAATGCCTGATGCATTTATGTTAAAATCTAAAATCACATTTAATCCTTTAAGTATTAAAAATGAGTCAGCAAAGATGGGCTTTTTTAATCGGTTCTCAAAAAAATTAGCATCTCCACCAGTCAGCATCACTTTTATATCGGGATAAAGAAGTTTGTATTGCTCTATAAATCCTTGCATTTCAGCCAAAGCACCCATTTCAACACCGGATAAAATACTTTCGTTGGTATCCGAACCGGTCAACGTATTATAATTCTTATCAGTATTCAACAAGGGCAGGCGGGCGGTAAACGTATTTAATGCTTTAAACCGCATTTCTAAACCTGGGGAAATGGCTCCACCAATATATTCATTGGCATTATTTATAAAATTGTATTTTATGCAAGTACCAGCATCAATCACCAATAAATTTTTATTAGGGAATAAAAAATTAGCTCCAACTGCACTTGCAAGCCGGTCGCTGCCAAGTGTATTGATTGATCGGTACTCATTTTTCAAAGGGATAGGAGTAATAGCGGTAAACACAATTACTTTTGATTGTTTTTTCAATTGCGCCACAAATCGATCTATTGGGTCAACAACAGAAGCTATAATACAGTTTTCAATAGTGTAGTTTGAAAACAAACCGGCACTTAACAATTGCTCAGTTGATTCAAAAATAAAAGAATCTTTCAATTCGTTTTTTTCAAACAAACCGGCTTTAATTCT
>JAHEYA010000467.1 GCA_023251855.1 Bacteroidota bacterium | reverse complement strand
TAATAGGTAAAATCAGGCTGGTGCAATTGCTCTCGCTTAGCGGCTTCCTGAATTTTATTTTCCCATTTGTATTTTGTAGCATTTACTTTTTTTAATGCGTTTGCCAGAGCTTGTTTTTCGGTAATAGCCGGGCTTGTATTCGGATTAAAGTTTAAAAAATAATCGCCATTAAAAGAAACCAAACGGCCCTCTTTGCTATGCGTGACAAGCATTGTGCCATCGACAGGAAAATTATTTATATATTCTCTGTAACGGGTATGAGTAAAACCTAAATCATCTTTTTCAACGGAATATGCTCTAAATGAAATTGTTTTAGGCAAATTAAAAGCGGGTGAGAGCCAGTCCAAAAAATTGCCTTCCTGAATGTTTTGATTAGTGCTGAAATGTATGATGTTGGGGAGATTGGTGCTCTTATTGTTGCTAACTATTGAAGCGCTTCCCAAATGAAAATTTGATTGCTGAGCAAACAAAGTTGTAACACTAAAAATCGATAAAAGGGAAAGCTTTGCAGTTGTAATGAATTTTGAATCCATAGGGTTTGTTTTAAAAATTAAAACCAAAACAATAAATCAATAACCTAAAACAGGTTACTCTATTAAAAAGCAGAACAACGAACTTAAAAAAAATATTCTGAAAAAACAAATGCTTTAAGACATATCATCTGTTTTTTTTATCAAATGTAGTTTGTAATATAGACATTTGACAAGCCAATTATTTTATAACTGTAGAAGTCTGGCTAGTAGAAAGGCTTTAAAGAAGAGTAAAAGAAATAAAACACGGCAAATCACAGTTATATTTGGTATTTAAGTTTTTTTTACTACCTTTGCGCCATAAATTTCTCAGGCATTAGGACAAGACATTAATCAAAACAAAAAATGGCAAACCATAAATCAAGTATCAAAAGAATTCGTTCGAACGATGCAAAAAGAATAACGAATCGTTATCAGGCAAAAACAATGCGTAATGCAGTGAAGGATTTAAGAGCTGACGAAGTTAAAAAATCAGCAACAGCAAAACTTCCTAAAGTTGTTGCTATGGTTGATAAATTAGCTAAAAAAAATGTTATTCATAAAAATAAAGCAGCTAACCTGAAATCGAAATTGACTAAAAAGGTGAATGCATTAAAAAAATAAAAAACAAAATAATCAGGCATTAATTTTAATGTTTGGGTAAAAAAGGCTACGCATCACGTAGCCTTTTTTATTTGAACGCGCCATGCTTTGCAAATTTCTTGAACCTCACCCCCTACCCCTCTCCAAAGGAGAGGGGAGAGTGACCAACTAAAATATATTTGGAAATAACATAAAAACTCTTTTATAATGAAAGATTACAAACAATCATTTGGTATAAAATCATGGGCAGAAGAAGATAGGCCCAGAGAAAAATTATTAGATAAAGGCAGGCACATGCTTACAGAAGCCGAATTGATCGCGATCTTGATCGGGTCGGGAAGTAGAGATGAAACAGCTGTGGAGCTTTCAAAACGAGTGCTGGCAAGTGTTGGCAATAACCTGAATGAACTGGGAAAACTTTCTGTACAAGAACTTAACGAATTTAAAGGCATTGGTGATGCCAAAGCAATAAGTATTATAGCCGCACTGGAGCTGGGAAGAAGAAGAAAGGAAGCAGAACCGGTTAAACATGAAAAAATAATTAGCAGCAAAAATGTTTATGAAATTATGAAGCCATTAATGATGGATCTGCCTCATGAAGAGTTTTGGTTGTTGATGTTGAACAGAGCCAATTCAGTGATCAAAAAGGAATTAATAAGCCGTGGAGGTGTATCAGGCACGGTGGTGGATACAAAAATAATTTTTAAGACTGCAGTTCTAAGTTATGCAAACTCAATAATCATTTGCCATAATCATCCTTCAGGGAATTTAAAACCAAGTGAAGCGGATTTTAAAATTACAAAAAACCTGAAAGAGGCTGCCAGAATAATGGAAATACCATTACTCGACCATTTGATAATTACTGAAAATGGTTTTTATAGTTTTGTGGATGAAGGAGTGTTTTAACACTCAACAACCTTTTCTTCCTCAATATATACCAATAGTTTTTCTGTAACCGCATACCCCATTTGACTCAGGAGATTGGCATATTGAAGCAGTTGTTTTTTATGTTCCGGCTTTTCTTCCCCTGTTTTATAATCAATGATTACAGCCGTTTTATCTTTTAATACTACTCTATCCAATCGAAATTTTTCGCCGGTCAAAGAAATAATTTCCGCTTCATTTTTTACTGTAAGCCCTTCAGCAAAATGAGTTTTTATTTTTGGCAGTTTTATAATACTTGAAATTACAGAAAGCAAATTTTCTTTTTCATCAACACTCACCAAACCTGCTGTAAACATAGCATTTACAGCTGACTCAATATCTTTTTCGGATCTTATTTTTGCCAATGCGGTATGTACCATTACCCCATAATTTTTTTTATTTTCCATAGCTTCTAAATTCCAGATGCTTGGAGCTGCTGCACGCATTTTAATACTGTTGCGCCATTGGTTTGAATTAAAC
>JAHEYA010000466.1 GCA_023251855.1 Bacteroidota bacterium | reverse complement strand
CGTAAGCTGATTGCCGATCATATGGTAATGAGTAAACATACTTCCGCACACGTTACTTCATTTGTTGAAGCAGATGTTACAAACATTGTTAAGTGGAGAGAAAGAGTAAAAAATAATTTTGAAAAACGTGAAGGTGAAAAACTTACCTATACTCCCATTTTTATTGAAATTGTTGCTCGTGCGATAAAGGATTTTCCAATGATAAATAGTTCATTGGATGGAACAAAAATTATTAAACGTAAAAATATTAACATCGGAATGGCAACTGCATTACCTACAGGAAATTTGATTGTTCCGGTAATAAAAAATGCAGATACACTTAATTTACTTGGGCTTTCAAAATTAGTAAATGATCTGGCAAACAAAGCCCGCACAGGAAAACTTTCTCCTGATGATATCCAAGGTGGTACCTATACAATTTCAAACGTTGGCACATTTGGCAATGTAATGGGTACTCCAATAATTAATCAGCCACAAGTAGCTATTTTAGCCACTGGTGTAATTAAGAAAAAACCTGCTGTCATTGAAACTGAATCAGGTGATTTAATTGGAATCCGCCATTTCATGTTCATTTCTCATTCTTACGACCACAGAGTTATTGATGGTGCTTTAGGCGGCAAGTTTGTGCGCAGAGTAGCTGATTACTTGGAACAATGGGATGTCAATCGTGAAATTTAAATTTAATTAGATGTGAGATATGAGATATGAGTATTGAGATATAAGGCTCACTAATCTGACGTTTCTGACTACTCACATCTCAATACTCACATCTCTCTTGGAAAAACACATCTTAAGTAAATCTACTTTTTTGCGCGGTCTGCAATGCGCTAAATCATTGTATTTATATAAAAATTCCATACAACTTCGTGATGCAGTTTCATCTGAACAAAAAGCAATTTTTAATAGAGGAAATAATGTTGGACTACTTGCACAGAAGCTATTTCCAGGAGGAGTGGATGCTTCTCCACAAAAGCGTTATGATTATACCGCTGCTGTTGAAAAAACAAAACAATTAATTGAAAGCGGGACTGAAGTAATTTATGAAGCAACATTTCAACATGAACAAGTACTTGCTATTCTTGATATACTTGTTAAAAAAAAAGATAGTCCTGATCAATGGTTAGCATACGAAGTAAAAAGTTCTACCAAAATTTCTCATACCTATTTACTCGATGCCTCTCTTCAATACTGGGTCATTACTAATTCAGGTATTCTGATTGAAGATATTTCTCTTATATTAATAAACAATCAATATATAAAAAACGGTGATTTAAAACTTACTGAATTGTTCAATATCACTTCTGTAAAAAAAGAAGCGCTTGCAAATCAAGCATTAGTGAATGAAAAAATTCATCTTTCTAAACAGGTTTTAACTCAACAAAAAGTACCGGAAATTTCAATCGGAGAACAATGCTTCATGCCTTATACATGTGATTTCAAAGGAACTTGCTGGAAAAACGTGCCGAAAAATTCGGTTTTTGAAATAACCGGAATACAAAAAGTGGAGCAATTTAATTTATACAATGCCGGATATAAAACCATTGACCAAATACCTGAAATTAATGACTTAGATAAAAATGCAAATATCCATATTCAAACATTTAAAACCGGAAAAGCAAAAGTTGATGTTCCTGCAATTAAATCTTTTTTAGAAAAAACTGTTTATCCATTATCCTTTATGGATTTTGAAACTTTCATGCCCGCTATCCCGATATATAACAATACCAAGCCCTACCAACATATTCCTTTTCAATATTCAATCCATTATAAAAAAAATAAGGAAGCTGCTTTACAACATTTTTCATTTTTGGCAGAACAAGGTCCGGATCCTCGAAAATTATTTTTAGAAAATTTGTTACTGCATACAAAAAATGAGGGTTCCATATTAGTCTATGATTCATTAATGGAGCGTAATGTACTAAACGGTTTGAAAAATGATTTTCCTGAATTTTCTTCTCAAATTGATATGCTACTTAAACGATTAGTTGACCTTATGTTGCCTTTTCAGGACAGAAGTTATTATCATCCTGCAATGAAAAATTCATATTCTATAAAAAATTTATTACCTGCATTAGTTCCTGATCTCAGTTATAGCAATTTAAAAATATCAAGCGGAAGTATTGCTATGACTTCATTTGAACACTTGATAACCGAAACAGATATGTTTAAAATTATAGAAATTAGGGACGAACTATTAGAATATTGTAAAATGGATACACTTGCAATGGTAAAGGTTTTTGAGATTCTTGAAAAACAGGTATAATTTAACACCAAATTTTTTTGTGAATAAGGATACAAAATAAGTACATTTACACCCTAATTATAATCTCAACCCACTTTAAAAAATAAAACAATGAAAAAAATTATCGCATTATTTACTGTGTTTGCATTTATGCTAAACATGGCTGTTGCTCAAGAAGCAAAGAAAAACAAAGACATGGCAGATCCTGCTAAAAAAGAAGAAAAAGCTGCATCGGCAAAAAAAGAAGCAAAAGCGGAAACTGCTAAAAAGGAAGAAAAAGCTGC
>JAHEYA010000004.1:1494-20143 GCA_023251855.1 Bacteroidota bacterium | reverse complement strand
AAGGTCGTGGCTATTTAATTGCCAATAGCCCGACTTTTAAGTCGGGGTTAAATAAGACACCAAATTATATGGGCTTTAGCCCAAATCTTAAACGAAACTCACTTTAGTAATGGGCAACCAAACACCAAGAGAAGTATTAACTAAATTTTACGCTGATAATAACTTGGGTGCTAATGGCGGACTGGCAAGCTCTTATGTAAAAATTGAATTGAACTCTTGGTTTCATTTTTATTTTCCAAATTTTGATGCAAGAAGAAAAGCCGTTTTAAAACATGATGTTCACCATATTCTAACAGAATACAAAACTGATCTTTCAGAAGAAAGTGAAATTAGTGCATGGGAAATTGCTTCCGGCTGCAAAAGTTATTGGGCAGCATTTTTAATAGATACAAGCGGACTAGTGATGGGAATTCCCCTGAATTTTTGGGGCACACTAAAAGCATTTGCAAGAGGCAGAAAAACTAAAAACCTTTATGATAAGCGGTTTTCAGAAGAGCAAATTCTTGATATGAAAATAACTGAACTCCGCAAACAATTGAATTTAGATACGTACACAAAGAATACACAACCCACATTTGTTGATTTCATTTTGTTTTTTTTATTTACAATTTTCGGAATAATCCATTCAATTATTTCATTGGCAATTCTTCCTTTTATAATTCTTTATTCAATATATATTGAGCTAATGATGAGGGATTCCAAGCCTAGAAGGAAATAATGAAAGGGCGAATAGCGTGGGAAAGTTTTACGCTGACAAATAATAAAAATGGAAAAAGCACTAACTGAAAAAGAAAAATTCGCTGAAGAAGTCAAGCAACTTTACTTGGTTAAGACGAGTATTGATGACATTGCAAATAAATTTTCAGTTAAAAAAGGAAAAATAAAACACATACTTTTTAAAGGTGAAAAAACAAGCGAAATATTATACAAATATTTTATAGTAAAAAACAAACTCAATGCTCGCACTACAAGACAATCAATAAAGGAAATGGATGAAATGGTTTTGTCATTATATAAAGAAGGGAAAACATTTAATGAAATTGCAACAACCCTAAGTATAAAAAGATACGCGATTTCATTAGTACTTCATAAATATGGAATCTTTGTTAGAAAAAAAGATTTGGATAAGGAAAAAGAAATTATTGAATTATACAAAAGCGGACAAGTAACAAATTATAATGAATTAGGAAGGATGTTTAATAAAAGTGGAGTTGGAATTGCAAATATTTTTAAAAGACACGGAATATATAACCTTCAAATTACAAAAGAACTTAAAGAACAAATTAAAGAGAGGAATAAAGAAATAATTGAAAGATTTGAGAAAGGTATTCCACTCCTTCGCATACAGACTGGCTTTAATATGAGTGACAGAAGCATAAAGAGAATAATTTTTGAAAAAAGTCAGACAAATACTAATTCAAAATGGCGACAGTTAAACGATTCAGAAAAAGAAGAATTAAAAAATAAAATAATTGAATTATTTAAGACAGGTAATACAATAAAACAAATAAGCAAATTGACAGAATATCCAACAAAAGTGATAAGAAATATTCTTGTTAAAAATCAAATTTACTCAATAACTTCTGCAAAGACATTTATAAATAAAGATACGATTGAACGAGACAAAAAAATACTTAAGCAATATAAAAAAGGAAAACAATTCTCACAGTTAAGCAGAGCATTCAATCTTAATGAATATAAGATTTGGCAAATAATTAAAAAAGCAGGCGCACATCACAAATTCGAGACAGAAAAAGATTTAACACTTCCTAAAAAATATACATTAAGCAAAAAGGAAAAACCCCGTAGGCGTGAAGCTGAAGCAAAGCCGGTGTGTTAGGGCTTCGTGACAAAATAATATATTAAGCTTTGCTTAAATTAATAAGAATTCGCTACCACTTTTTATGCTTAAATTTACCCTATGAGCAACATTAAATTATTTGAAAGCAAACAAATAAGATCTGTTTGGAATCCAGCAGACGAAAAATGGTATTTCGTTGTAGCAGACGTTATTCAAGTTCTCACCGATACGCCCAATCCAAGTGATTATATTAAAAAGATGCGTAAGCGTGATGAAGAACTTTCCAAAGGGTGGGGACAATTTGTCCCCCCCCTTTTGGTGGAAACTTCCGGAGGAAAACAAAAAATGGGATGCGCCAATGCAAAAGGGCTTTTGCGTATCATCCAATCCATTCCTTCACCAAAAGCAGAGCCTTTCAAACTGTGGCTAGCACAGGTTGGGGCAGATAGATTAGATGAAATTGAAAATCCCGAATTAGCTACGCAACGCACAAGGGAACTGTATAAGCTCAAAGGTTATCCTGACGATTGGATTGAAAAAAGAATGCGAAGTATTGCTATTCGTGAAGAACTCACTGAAAAGTGGAAAAATAGAGGTGTAAAAGAACGGAAAGAATACTCAATACTTACAGCGGAAATTTCAAAAGCTACTTTTGGATTAACACCTTCTCAATACAAAAAAGTAAAAGGACTCAAAAGCCAAAACCTAAGAGATCACATGACCGACCTTGAATTAATTTTTTCAATGCTTGGTGAAGCTTCGACAACAGAAATTGTGAAGACCAAAAATCCAAAAGGATTTATACAAAATCACAAAGCCGCTAAACAAGGTGGTGCTGTTGCAGGTAACGCAAGACTAGAGTTGGAAAGCAGAACTGGAAAAAAAGTAGTTTCTAAAGACAATTTTTTACCCGAAGCTAAAAAGATTAAGCTTTTAGTAAAAGGAAAAAAGAAAGAATCAGAAAAGTAGTCCCCTCTTATGCGCAAAGCTGAAGCAAAACCAGCGTGTTAGGGCTTCGTGACAAAATAATATATTAAGCTTTGCCCCCGTAGGCGTGACGCTGAAGCCAAGCTTGTGTGTTAGGGCTTCGTGACAAAATAATACTCCGGTAGGCGCGAAGCTGAAGCCAAGTCTATGCGTTAGGGCTTCGTGACAATGAAAATAAATTAGCTAATACAACGTTTATATACCTAAAATTCCTCCGGAAAGATCAAGAAAATCTTTTGTATCTTTAGAAGAAGATAAACTATTTTTATAATTCTTTGATGTTTTTATATCATTTTGGATAGCTGAATGAATTTTTTTCTCTTCTTTTATATTAGTCGCCTTTACTATTTTCAAAACGAATACCATTATTAAAGCGGTAATTAAAACACTTGAATATACTAATTGAGTTTACATTTTAAAAAAATTATTTGATACAAAATTAAAGCAAGAACATTCTTTTTAAAAATTTTTATTGTTAACAATTGTAAAAATGAAATCTACACAGACCTTGTCATTATTGCTTGTTTAACACTTATTAAAAATTAAAATTGTTTGGAATTAAAAAACAAAATAACTTTTTGTTTTGTGATTATTTTTATAGTCTGTACTTCCTTTGCTTCTGCACAAAAAAAAGGTATTGGATTTGAAAAGCCAAATTGGAAACAGGTTCTGTTGACAGCACAAAAAGAAAAGAAAATAATATTTCTTGATTGTTATACCTCCTGGTGTGGCCCTTGCCATTGGATGGAAGAAAATGTTTATACAAATGATACTGTTGCCAATTTTTATAATTCCAATTTTATTTGTGTAAAAATAAATATGGAAAAAGAGGATGGTTTTGAACTCGCAAAAAAATTTAAAATAAATTCATATCCAACTTTCCTTTATTTAACTGATAAAGAAGAAGTACTATATCGAACATGTGGCTCCTCAATCCCGAAAGTTTTTGTCGAAATTGGCAAAGATGCCTTAAATCCGGAAACTCAATTAACAACAATTGAAAATCAATTTAAGAAAGATATAAGTAATTCTATAATAGCATACCGGTATTTTGAACTCCTCGAAAAAGCTGATTTACTTGAACGTTCAGTGATTGAAAAATATTTGTCGGCTCAAAAAGATAGTAACTTAACATCACCACTCAATTGGAAAATTATTTATAAGTATGCTGATTTTAAGTCTAAGGCTTATCAATATTTTGAAAAAAACAGATTTTTATTTTATGAATTATATAATATCGATTCAATAGAAAACAAAATAAATTTGATTTATATAAAAGAATTAAAGCTGGCAAATGATAGCAAAAACAAGAAAAAATTTGAAGAACTCAAAACTAGGCTTCGTAAGCTGAAAATAAAAAAAACAGAAAACATAATAGACCACGCTGATGCAAAACTTGCCAGACAACGTAATACCGATATAATAAACGCAATGGAAATCACCGACTCAATAGTGGGTCCTACTAATGTTTCTTTAGGTCATGGAAATGTTATGGAATTTCAATATCAGGATCCAGGTGACATTTATCACCATATTACTTCTGAAGAGAATTCCGCTTGGTTCAAATTAAATATTGAATATGATACTCTTCTCTCTTTTGATATCGTTCCGGAAGACAGCTTAGATGATTATGATTTTGCTCTTTTTAAATATAATGAAGACGATTTTAAAAAAGATTTGAAATCAAACAATTTAAAACTAAAACCGGAAAGGCTTTGTTATTCCTATTGTACTTCAAAAAGTGGGAATACCGGGCTATCAAAATATACAACTAAGATGTCGGTTGGATTGGGCAAAGGGCCTGCTTATGTTTCGGCAATCCCTGTAAAAAAGGGCGAAACCTATTATCTTTATGTGGATTGCTTTAATAGTTCCATTGCTTATAATAATAATCAAATGCCACTAGGATTTACAATTTACTTTTATAATTACTGGCCAAAAAGAAAACCTATTGTTTTAAATACGGTGCTTTTTGAAAATAATAAAGCTGTTTTACCTCCTGAATGTTTTCCGGAACTAAATAAGCTTGTATTAAGATTAAGAAAAGGTCAAATAAAAATTGAAATTCTAGGGCATGCGGATGGGAAAGGAAATGAACAGGAAAATCAAGTCCTTTCAGAAGAACGTGCCAAAGCGGTGAAGGATTATTTGGTATCAAAAAACATTAAACCCGACCAGATTTATTATAAAGGTTTAGGAAGTACGAAACCAATTGCTTCAAATAAAACTGAAGAAGGTAGAAAACTAAATCGAAGGGTAGAGTTTGTTATAGTATTGAACTAATTTTGTAAAATAACGATAGCAAAATAAGCGCTACATCTTTTCAGGAGCATTTCTGAACAACCTGAATTTTCTTTTCTTTTTGCTTTCTTTACTTTGTTTCCTTATTGATTTAGTACGCTCCTTATTATCAATTTTAGAAGAAGGACGCTCTCCCATTTTGGTCTGTTCTACACTTCTCGAGTCTTTTGATTGTTTCTGTCTGGCTACATTGAAAGTATATCCTGCAAATATTTTTGGTGCATTAAACCTCGGACGACTCACTCTGCACCTCTTATTATCAAATGAAATACCTATGTTGAAATAAATATTCATTCCGTATGTATTATTTCTTAATACAAAAGGAAGTATATTATCAAACCCTAAAACAAAATGTTTTATACGAAAAGCCAATCCTAACTGTGGATAAATATATCTTTGAAAAGTAAGTGGCATAGCTATTTCGAAACTTTTAATTTCAAAACGAGGTGCTACCGATACCAAATTTGACCGTTGAACACCAATTACTCGTGCTGTTGTTAATGCCTGAATAGCAGTGGTATTCAAATAAAAATGAAAATCTTTTTTTAATCCCATATAATAACTCATGTTCCAATCCGCCTGGAAACTCAATGCTGTTGGTAACGAAGCCCAAATTGGTGAATTTTTTTGTTCATGAGTTATAAATGTTCCATTTAAAAAACTGCTCAGAGAATCCGTATTATTAACTTTTTTTAAATTATTTAAGTCAATATTAGCCGCTGCTGCTATATCAGCTCTATAAGCATTGTTTGAAAACCGAATTACTCCCAGATCCAAAAGAGATAATCCTAATTTATACCTGTAATCAAGAAATTTACAATTGTATTTCTCCGAATTGGCATAATAATTTTCCACATATTTGATTGTTTTTTTGTAAGTGAATCCCAGATCTGCTCCCCCACCCTGTCCTGCATTCCAGGCAGGTATATTGTAAGCAAGTGTAGCATTAAGCTTTTGAATTTCAGCTTGTTTAGCAGTGATATCAACATTGGCTTTGAGGTTAGCAAAATTAAAGTAAGCTACATTGATACCAGTAATATATTTTGCGTTCCCTCCCGCACTCATTATCACATTACCATGTTTGAAAAACATTTTTCCAAAATTGAATCCATATTCCACCCATGTCATTTCACTCACTTTCATATTGCTGGCATTAATAGAAAAATGTTTTAAAGAAGTATCTATTTGTTGATTTTTCACCAGGCTGGTCAACTCATCCGGAATATTACGAACATCCACCTCAACACGTGCTCTTACAAAAATACCTATACCTATTTCACGATTACTCACAACAACCGCCGGTCCATCAAGTCCTACCCTGGCATAAACAAACTTATTAAGTGGAAAAGTATTTACTTGTGGGTCTTGAATATCTCCTTTTACTGCCGACCAAAGACTAAATTGTGGCACGTAAGCTCCACTATTCATGGCATAGATATTAAGCCCAAGCAGGTTTGCCTGAATATATGTTCTTGAATCTACAGAGGAGGAAGGATTCAGATAGATGCTATTGGTGCTCGAGTAATTGCTATTGGCAATACCCAATTTTTCCTGAGCAAATGAATTTAAAAAACAGAGTGATAAAATAAAACCAAAAACAACTCTTTTCATTGAAATTACAAATCTTGTGATTTTGCAAAGATATAATAAACCAATTAATTAATTTGATAATTTTGTGCTTATGATAAAAGCAAACGACCCTTCTTTAAAATCATGGATTGAAGTCCCTTCTAATAATGATTTTCCCATACAAAATTTACCATTCGGGATCTTTAAAACCCAAAGTTCAAATTCCCGTGTTGGAGTCGCAATTGGCGACCAGGTACTTGACCTGTCTATGCTAAACAAATTGGGCTTTTTAGAAGACTTTAAAATCGATGATTCCGTTTTTTCAACTAATTATTTGAATGATCTGATTGCTCTCGGCAAACCCTTTTGCAGTGCTTTACGCCACCGTATTTCTAACCTTTTGAACAGTAATAATCCTGAATTACGTGATAATAAAAATGCTTGTTATAAAGTATTGCATTTTATGAGCAATGTTCAAATGCAAATGCCTGTAAAAGTGGGTGATTATACTGATTTTTACTCCAGCATCTATCATGCAACAAATGTTGGAACCATGTTTCGTGACCCTGCAAATGCATTATTACCCAACTGGAAACACTTGCCTGTAGGCTATCATGGCCGTTCGTCTTCTATTGTTGTTTCTGGCACTTCTTTTCATCGCCCTAAAGGACAAACAAAACCTGCTGATTCTGATTTACCAATTTTTGGTCCTTGCAAATTATTGGATTTTGAGTTGGAAATGGCTTTTATCATTGGGAAATCAACAGAATTAGGAACAGCTGTTTCAACAACTGATGCTGATGATTATATATTTGGATTGGCTTTATTTAATGATTGGAGCGCACGTGATATTCAAACCTGGGAATATGTGCCTCTTGGACCCTTTCTGGCAAAGAATTTTGCATCTACTATTTCACCTTGGATAGTTACTTTAGAAGCTTTGGAACCTTTCCGTACCGAAGGTTATAAGCAAGAACCAAAAGTATTGCCTTATCTTGAATATTCCGGAGAAAAAAATATTGATATTCAACTTGAAGTTTCTATTCAACCCGAAAAAGGCGAGGAAAATACCGTTTGTCGATCCAATTTCAAATTTATGTATTGGACAATGGAACAACAACTTGCTCATCATACTTCAAATGGCTGTAATATTAATATTGGCGATCTGATGGCATCAGGTACTATCAGCGGACCAGCAGCTAATTCTTTTGGTTCGATGTTAGAATTGTCTTGGAAAGGCACAAAACCAGTCAAACTAAAAGATGGCACTGAACGTAAATTTATAAATGATAATGATACTGTTATCATGCGTGGATATTGTGAGAAAAATGGTTTACGTATTGGATTTGGTGAAGCGGCAGGGAAAGTATTACCTACTTTGTAAAACTTACCCAAATTACAGCACATTTAATTTTATCCTAGCGCACCCAAAACCTATCGATGAACCAATCAGCGACCAACTGACTTTGCTATAGCAAATTAAGAGGCAAACAGGAATTAAAATATTAACTTTGAGACTTTAAAATAAACTTGGAGGATCAAAAGTAGAGTTTGTTAAACAGTTGCAAGTATCATAAAAAAATACTAGAAGAAATAAACTAAATTTGTACTATGAAAAAAGATGTTGAAATATTTGAATCATTACTTGCTGGAGGATTGATTGGTGCTGCATTAGGTGCATTGTTGTCCAAAAGCAAAGGCGATGGCGCTTTGTTGGGTGCACTTGCAGGAGCAGCTATATTGGCTACTTTTAAAGCAAATGAACAGGCACAAAAAACCAATGTACCTGTTTATGTAGAACAAGATGGAAGTTTATATGAAATTCAACCCGGAGGCAACAAAATATTTATAAAAACTATAGAAAAGTCTAACGTAAAACTCCCAAAACATTTTAAGCTAAAATAAAATGGCTGAAAAACGAATGAGAGTGTTTGCCGGTCCCAACGGTTCAGGAAAAACAACAATAGTAAAAAGTTTACAAAGCGAAATCCCTTTTGGCGTTTACGTAAATGCTGATGACATAGAACGCCTGTTAAAAGAAAGTAAAGTGTTAATTTTTGATTCTTACCAATTAAATATTGAAGAAACTGTTTTACAGAATTTTTTTAAAGCAAGTAGGTTTTCTCCAATTAAACGTAACCAACCCGATTTGTGGAATGAGCTAAAAGTAAACAACAATATATTGCACATTAATACAAATATTGACTCATACTTAGCGGCAGATATAGCAGAATTTATACGCCAAAATTTATTGGAAAACAGCATATCATTTACTTACGAAACAGTAATGAGTCACAACGGGAAGATTAGTTTTTTGCAACAAGCTCGCGAAAATGGATATAGGGTTTATTTATATTTTGTGGCTACGGAAGACCCTGAAATTAATGTAAACAGAGTAAATGTAAGAGTAGCGCAACACGGGCACAATGTAAAGCCTGCAGCAATTAGAGACAGATATTATAAAAGTTTAAATCAACTTAAACAAGCAGTTAAACTTACAAATCGTGCCTATATTTTCGATAATTCGGGTTCTGCAAGTGTACTCGTTGCTGAAATAACCGATGGTGTAGATGTAAACCTTTTTGATCCAGATAAAGCACCCAATTGGTTCTCTAAATATTTAATAGAAGCACAATAATGATAAAGAGGATTAACGAAGCCACTTCTACCGATTTACCAATCATTCAACACTAAGAAAAGGTCTAAACAATCATTAATTCCATAAAAACAATAATCTTGCTTTAAATCAGTTTATAAAAAACTTTTAAGAACTACTATTTTTTTAAATTAAATTAAAATTTTTCAAATGGACAAAATACACATTCTGTGGGCTGATGATGAAATCGAATTATTAAAACCTCATTTGCTTTTTCTTAAAGATAAAGGATATGAGGTACAAACCGCCAACAGTGGTGATGAAGCGCTTGAGTTAGTAGAAAAAAATGATTTTGCTGTAGTGTTACTCGATGAAAATATGCCCGGTCTTTCCGGTTTAGAAACTCTCAATCGCCTAAAAATAAAGCATTCCGACCTTCCTGTTATCATGATCACAAAAAGTGAAGAAGAGTTTTTAATGGAAGATGCCATCGGTTCAAAAATATCCGACTACCTGATAAAGCCTGTAAATCCTAAACAAATATTACTTTCTCTGAAAAAAACGTTAGACAATAAACGCCTGATCAGCGAAAAAACTACCTCCAACTATCAACAAGAGTTTCGTCAAATAGGAATAACATTAGGCGACAGGCTGGGATGGAATGAATGGGTTGATGTTTATAAAAAGCTGGTGTATTGGGAGCTGGAACTGGATAGCAGCAAAGATGAAAGCATGATGGAGATTCTGAAAATGCAGAAAACTGAAGCAGATAAGTTGTTCTGTAAGTTTATTGAAAATAATTATGTAGGCTGGCTTAACGGATTAACTCCTAATCCACCACTGTTTTCACACAACCTTTTTAAGAACAGAGTAGCACCTCTGCTTGATAAAAATGAAACTACTTTTTTAGTTCTGATCGATAATTTACGTTATGATCAATGGAAAATTATTCAACCTATTATCTCAGAATATTTTAAAGTAGATAGTGAAGAATTGTACAGCAGTATTCTGCCAACAGCCACACAATACGCTCGTAATGCATTTTTCGCAGGTTTGATGCCGATAGAAATCGAGAAGCGATTTCCAAAAATGTGGGTAAATGATGAGGATGAAGGCGGAAAAAATTTACATGAAGAAGAATTTCTTGCTGAACAATTGAAACGACTCGGTAAGGACGTAAAAATGAGTTATAATAAAATCACGAATCATGCAGCAGGTAAAAAATTATCAGAAAATTTAAGCAATCTGATGCAAAATAAATTGAATGTAATTGTATATAATTTTGTGGATATGCTTTCTCATGCTCGTACCGAAATGGAGATCATCAGAGAGCTTGCTGATGATGAAAAAGCCTATCGTTCCATTACTTTATCATGGTTCGAACATTCACCGCTACATGATATTTTAAAACAAATTGCTGCAAAAAAATGTAAGTTAGTAATCACTACCGACCATGGAACAATCAAAGTTACTGAGCCAACCAAGGTAGTAGGTGAAAAAAACTTAAATACCAACTTACGTTATAAACAAGGCAAAACAATGGAGTATGTGAAGAAAGAAGTTTTCGAAATCCGTAATCCTGCTGATGCATTTTTACCAAAACAAAATGTGAGTACAGCCTATGTATTTGCTAAAGAAGACCGCTTTTTTGCTTACCCGAATAATTTCAATTATTATGTAAATTATTATCGTAATACATTTCAGCATGGTGGCGTTTCATTGGAAGAAATGGTTATTCCTTTTATAACACTAAGTGCGAAATAGATTAGAAGCCCCTCTCCTTCCTCCTCTCCCCAAAGGGAGAGGGCGAAACCGAAAGCTAACCCAAATGAAAAAACATATTAAAAAACAGCCTAAAGATGACTCACCAATCCCCCCCTCTCCTTTGGAGAGGGGATTAAGGGGTGAGGCCGTTTCCATTTCTGGACTTCCTTCTGTTGCAAAGCGTTTATTAGAAACCTGTGCCGATAAAAAGATAGTTGCATTCTACGGTAAAATGGGTGCAGGTAAAACCACGTTCATAAAAACAATTTGTGAAACACTTGGTGTTACTAGTGTTATAAGCAGTCCCACTTTTTCAATTGTAAATGAATATAGTTCAGCCTCAGGTACAAAAATTTTTCATTTCGATTTTTATCGAATCAATTCCATAAGTGAAGCCTATGACATGGGCTATGAAGATTATTTTTATTCCGGTGCATATTGTTTTATTGAATGGCCCGAAAAGATTGAGGAAATACTACCTCCCAATTTTCTAAAAGTAAATATCACCGTTACAACTCAAGAGCAAAGGCTTATTGAGTGGAATCCCTCTTGATTTTAATTTCTTTTCTCACATTACATTAGATTTATTAAATTTGTAGGAATAATTTTATCCTTATCTTCATTAAACAATGAAAACATCCAAAGAACTTCTGGCATCGCTTACCCAAACAGCTCTGATGCCACAGGAAGAAATGCTTGAAATAGGAAAAAAGAAAGGCAAATTGTTTATCGGTATCCCAAAAGAAATTTCATTCCAGGAAAATCGTGTTGCCCTTGTGCCTGATGCTGTTGCTTTATTGGTAAATAACGGACACCAGGTTGTGGTTGAAAGTAATGCAGGTAAAATGGCAAACTTTCAGGATAATGATTATAGTGAAGCCGGTGCAGAAATAGTATATACTCCGGAAGAAGTATATAAAGCAAGTATTATTTTAAAAGTAGCCCCTCCTTCCCTAGAAGAAATTGGGATGATGCAACAAAATCAAACCCTGATTGCCGCATTACAACTTACTGTTCAGCCTGAAGATTTTATCAAACAGTTGATGTTGAAAAAGATCACTGCTATTGCATTTGAATGGTTAAAAGATGATGATGGTATTTATACCGTAATTCGCTCCATGGGCGAGATTGCTGGTAGTACATCCATTTTAATTGCGGCAGAGTATTTAAGCAATGTAAATAACGGACAAGGCTCTATTTTAGGGGGTATCTCTGGTATTTCTCCCACTGAAGTGGTGATTTTAGGGGCAGGTACTGTTGGAGAATTTGCTACCCGTGCTGCATTGGGATTAGGTGCTTCTGTTAAAGTATTCGATAATTCTATTTATCGATTAAGACGATTGCAAAGTGATATAGGAACACGAATTTTTACATCCGTGATACAACCGCGTGTATTGGCAAAACATCTAAAAACAGCTGATGTGGTGATTGGTGCTATTCGTGCACAACAAGGACGAACACCCCTTGTGGTTACATCCGAAATGGTAAGTGAAATGAAAGTTGGTTCTGTAATTATTGATGTAAGTATCGACCAGGGGGGCTGTTTCGAAACTTCGGAAGTAACCAATCATGCTAAACCTGTTTTTCGTAAATATGGTGTTATTCATTACTGCGTTCCCAATATCGCCTCACGGGTGTCTCGTACTGCTTCTTATGCCTTAAGTACCATTTTTGCCCCGATACTTATCAATATTGGTGAAGAAGGTGGAATAAAAAATATGATGAAAAGAGATGAAGGTGTACGTAATGGTATTTACATATACAATGGAGTGTTAACCAGCCGTGCACTTGGCGAAATGTTTAAATTACCTTATAAAGATATTAATCTGCTAATGCCGGGAATTTAGATCTGAGAATTGAGATATGAGATATGAGATGTGAGATGTGAGAACCAATATTTATCTTAGTATTCTTGTCTTTACGTTTGTATTTAATTTATAGCCAATGCTTACAGACACAATGACAAGTAAGAAACTAAATTTTAAAGACGGACTTTTCTGGACAGTCGCACTGTTGGTTCTATTGACAAATCTGTTGTTTTCATTTATCTTGACTTTGGAAATATATCAAGTCTCATTTAGCGACATCCGGAAAGAATACTATTGGGGAGCGGACGCTTTTCCTTGGTATTATAAAAACAAACAGACTTGCCTGATTTACATTGGCTCATGGACTATTCTATTTGTGACTACATTATTTTTTCAGGTTTACTTTGCCTTTAAAGACAATAAAACTAAAGAATTGTATAGCGGACTATTATTCATTTTGTTTTTTGTTGCAATGCTTGTAGTAAGCGGACCAATGGACTAACTGCACGCAGACTTTATATACGTTTAAAAAATGACGACTGAATGAAGCACTGGTTCTAAACAGCACATTAGCCAAACGTTTACTTTCTCAAATCTCAATACTCATATCTCATATCTAGTATCTCAAATCTCATATCTCAATACTCAAATCTAATTAAAATGAAACTTGTAAAAAATGCCGATCTGATCAGACGATTTAAGTTTTATGGATTCGGATTTGTGATGGGATTGCTGATTGTAAGTTATGTTTACAAAGGCAGAGGCTGTCAATTACCAAGTTCTGCTAAACTAGAGGAATTAAGATGGCAAAAGTTAGAATATACTATACATGGAGCCTGCCGGATGAAATGCCGGAATATTACCGAAGCTGAAATAAAACAGCTATTAACCTCCGGAAAAGTGAATTACAATAAGAGTGGTGTACATGATAAACCTTTCCCTACCTATGCTATAGAAGGTGCAACTAAAGAAGGACAAAAATTACGCATTATTATAGCCGATTGTGATACCATTTCCAGAGTGGTTACTGCTATAGACCTCAAACTTGAAAAGGATACCTGTGAGTGCAGATAATGCTGTTGCTCCCTTCTCCTTTGGAGAAGGGTTGGGGATGAGGCAAGAAAGGAATGTTCAATTGCAACTATAAAGTTTAGCTCCATGCAACCTTTTGATCAACCTCTACGTCTAAAGAGCAAAACTACCACCCAAATAGTTTTACGTCCCGAAAATAGTCTCTGATTATTTAGGGACGTTTTTATTGATAGCTAGTGATATGTAACATGTAAAATGGCAGATGTAAGATGGTTAAAAGCCAATCGCAAAGCAAAAGCCTACATTTTCCATTTAACATCTTACATTTAACATAACACTAGTGTTATTGGTGAGAGTTCTTTTGAACCTTTGTGAACTTAGTGTCTTAGTGGTTATTTTAAAAAAAACTAGATTCCCATTAATAATCAAACCCACTACTTTCCTTGGTATTCAATTGTTTCCAAAGTTCATCTTTCAATTCGGTCAATCCTTGTCCGGTTTGTGATGAAAAATAAATAACAGGCACCGTTTTCTTTTCCTTGAAACGTTTATTGATCTCCTTTTTTAATTCAGCCAAGAGCTCTGCATCCATCATATCACATTTGGAAATGGCTAAAATCCGCTTTTTATGAAGTAATTCAGGGTTATATTTATCCAATTCATTCAACAAAATCTTGTATTCTTTGATAACATCATTAGTATCGGCAGGTACTAAGAACAACAAAGTTGAGTTACGTTCAATATGACGTAAAAAACGAATCCCTAAGCCCTTACCTTCACTTGCTCCTTCAATTATACCCGGAATATCAGCCATAACGAATGATTTATAATCGCGGTATTGTATAATTCCAAGATTAGGGACAAGTGTGGTAAAAGGATAGTTCGCTATTTCGGGTTTTGCTGCTGATACCACCGATAAAAGTGTAGATTTTCCTGCATTGGGGAAGCCTACCAAACCTACATCTGCCAAAAGTTTTAATTCAAGAATTTTCCATTCATCTCTGCCATCTTCACCAGGCTGAGCAAAACGGGGTGTTTGGTTGGTTGATGATTTAAAATGGTCATTGCCTAATCCGCCTTTACCACCGGGTACAACAATAATTTCTTCTCCATCTTCAGTGATCTCACCTTCAATTTCACCTGATTCAGCATCTTTTATAATTGTTCCAAGAGGTACCTCTAAAATTTCATCTTTGCCTTCAGCACCGGTCATACGTTGACTGCCGCCACCAATACCGGGTTCAGCAATAATATGTTTACGATATTTTAAGTGGATGAGGGTCCAGAATTGTTTATTCCCCCTAACAATAACATGTCCGCCACGACCACCATCACCGCCATCCGGACCACCTTTAGCAGTAAGTTTACTACGGTGTAAATGTGCCGAACCTTTACCACCCTTACCGGAGCGACAACAAATTTTTACATAATCAACAAAGTTACTATCCGACATGAGTTTGAGCGATACTTTTAATTATCTAAAACTTTGTGGCTTGGGTTGCTACCCAGATTCGAGGATATATTTATTTTACCACACAGGTTTTCAAAAATTTCATCAATGGTGCCAACACCTTGTACTGATTGAAATTTGGCTTGTTCAGTATAATAATTTTTAAGGGGGGCTGTTTTATTATTGTATTCTTTTATTCTATTCCGGATAATATCTTGATTTTGATCATCCGCTCTGCCACTGGCCTTTCCACGAAGTAATAATCGTTTGGTCAATTCTTCATCATCTACTTCTAGTGCTAACATTAGAGTTATAGCGGTATTTTTGTCTGCCAATAATTTATCTAATGCCCGAGCTTGTGCAGCAGTGCGGGGAAAACCATCAAAAATAAATCCTTTAGAACTTTTATTTTGATCCAGTTTCGAATTAATCATTCCTATCACTACCCCATCAGGAACCAATGTTCCGGCATCCATCAACTTTTTAGCTTCCAATCCAAGCGCTGTTCCGGCAGCAATTTCACCACGTAGTATATCACCTGTTGAAAGATGTATCAATTGGTATTTAGCAATTAATTTTTCTGATTGAGTTCCTTTTCCTGCACCTGGAGGTCCGAATAAAACTATGTTTAACATCTTAAAAAAATTAGAGAATTGGAGATTTAGTAAATTAAAGAATTATTAAATTTTAAAATCAGCTAACAACAACATCTGCATCATAATCCAAAACATAAATATCTGACAGGTTACGACCATATCCATTATAATCCAATCCATAACCTACCAAAAAATCATTTGGAACAACAATAGCAACGTATTCAATAGGAAATGTTTTAGTATATGCTTCGGGCTTAAACAAAAGAGTAGCAATTTTTATTTCAGCCGCACCAAGATCTTTTAACTGCTCCAGAATATCTTCAATTGTATTACCGGTATCAACAATATCTTCCACAATAACAACCGAACGCCCTTTTATTTCTTCATTAATACCAATCAGTTGCTGTACTTTGCCTGTAGTAGCAGTGCCTTCATACGAAGCAAGTTTCATAAAAGAAATTTCACATTCAATATTTACTTTTTTCATCAGGTCGGCAGCAAACATAAAAGCACCGTTCAACACAGCTAAAAATAAAGGCTTTTTATCTTTTAGATCTGTATTGATTTGTCGCGCAATATCACCCACCGCTTTTTGAATTTCAGCTGAGGTAATTTTCACTTTAAATGTATGTCCATGTATTACTACATTACTCATATAAACACTTTTAAGGAAACGAAATTACATAAAATACATCTACAAAAAACGTATAATTTTATTTTAATAATATAATAAAAAAAACTACTTTTGAACGATTGGTGAAATGTTATATTTGGCATACAAAATTAAATCGCTAACAAAATATTTTTACATCTCTATTTTTATAAAATCTAAATTGTTAATATGACCCCTAAAGTGAGTATCATAATGGGCAGTACCAGCGATATGCAGGTAATGCAGGAAGCGGCAAAAATTCTTGACCAATTTGAAATTCCTTTTGAAATAAATGCTTTAAGTGCACACCGTGTTCCGGAACAGGTTGCAGAGTTTGCTAAAAATGCTCATACAAAAGGGATACGGGTAATTATTGCAGGTGCCGGTGGAGCTGCTCATTTACCGGGTGTTGTAGCAGCCTTCACTCCTATCCCTGTGATTGGTGTACCTTGTCGTTCTTCTATTTCTATTGACGGGTGGGATTCTGTATTGTCGATCCTTCAAATGCCTCCCGGAATTCCTGTTGCTACTGTTGCTTTGGATGGTGGACAAAATGCCGGAATACTTGCTGTTCAGATATTAGCAGCTGGTGATAATGAATTATTAAAAAAAGTAATTACATTTAAAGAAAATTTGAAAAATAAAATTTTAAAAGCAAACCGGGAACTGACACAAATTAAATTTAAGTATAAAACAAACTGAATCAGATGTGAGATGTGAGATGTGAGATGTGAGATGTGAGATGTGAGATGCCTAATGTAAAATATAATCCAAACAAATGAAAAAAATTTACTTAACCATTTTCTCTTTAAGTTTCGCATTGGTTGGTATTGCCGGTAACGAAAACTTCCCTGTAGGTGCACGTTCTGCCTCAATGGGCAACGCATCCGTTTCATTAATTGATCTGTGGAGTGTACAGCATAACCAAGGATCACTTGGTTTTTTAAGGAATGCTTCGGCAGGAGTTTATTACGAAAACCGCTATTCTTTAAAAGAATTAAGCCTTAAAGGTGGTGCTGTAGTACTTCCTATTAAAGGTGGAACCTTTGGCTTATGTATCTCTAATTTCGGTTATTCGCAATACAATGAAAGCAAATACAGTTTATCATTTGGTAAAACGTTAAGTGAAAAACTTTCTATTGGTGTGGCAATGGATTATTTAAGTACAAAAATTGGTGAAGGTTACGGAAGTAAAGGTGTGATCGCTGCTGAAGTTGGAATACTTGCCAAACCAATGAAAGGGCTTACCATTGGAGCTCATATCTTCAATCCTACCAAAACAAAATTAGCAGATTATAATAATGAACGCGTTCCAACCATTATTCGTTTAGGTGCAAATTATCGTTTTTCTGATAAAGTATTGGTAGCAGTTGAAACTGAAAAAGATCTTTCATTACAACCAATTTTTAAAGCAGGGATTGAGTATAAAGCAGTGAGAGAATTTTATTTGCGTGCCGGAATTGGTTCCAATCCTACTTTAAGTTCTTTTGGTTTTGGTCTTAATTTTAAAAGTGTAAAGATCGATATTTCCGGAAGCTATCATCAGGTACTTGGTTTCTATCCTCAGTTTGGATTGATGTATACATTTGATAAAAAAGAGGAGAGCCCTCCTAAAATATTGTAATACAAAGCAACAAAGAGTGATCCTGATTTTTTCATGGGGCATCTCTAAAAACTCAAAAAATGTTTCACGCAAAGAATCGCCAAGGAATAAAAAACGCAAAGAACGCAGAGAAAACAACTTTGCGAACTTTGCGAAACCTTTTGCGAACTCTGCGTGAACAGTTTTTAAAGGTTCCCTTAGGCAAGTATTTTTGTTTACCTGCTTTATTAGCAGCGTTGTTGTCATTTCCAAAATTTTCAAACGCTCAGGATACCACTTTACAAAAAGTGGATGATAGCGAGATCCAGCAACAACTTGAAAACATTGCTGAAAGTACCCAAAACGAAGAAGCTGATTATACTGACCTTGTTGCAGGTTTATATTATTATGCTGAACACCCTATCAATCTTAACCAAACGGATAGAGCTGAATTGAAGGAACTTCAGTTATTGAGTGATATCCAAATAAATAATTTGTTGAACCACATTGA
>JAHEYA010000004.1:0-1484 GCA_023251855.1 Bacteroidota bacterium | reverse complement strand
AAAAAACCGGTAAACTTATCGTTATCTATGAACTGCAAAGTATTGATGGTTTTGATCTCCAAACTATCCAAAAAATATTACCTTATGTGAGGGTTACCGATAATTTTAACACTGCTAATTTTAGTCTGAAAGAAATGTTTCGCAACGGGCAAACTACAGTAACACTGCGTTATGGGAAGGTGCTGGAGCAACAAAAAGGTTTTACTCCTATTGATAGTGCCGGTATTGCCAGAAGTCCAAACTCCAGGTATATTGGTAGTCCTGATAAAATATATGCACGTTATCGTTTTCAGTATGGTACCAATGTAAGTTGGGGTGTAACTGCAGAAAAAGATCAGGGAGAATTATTCTTTAAGAACAATCAAAATTTTAAATATGATTGGTATAATCAGTCGTTAAAAGGGAATCAGGGCAATGGTTTTGATTTTTATTCTGCACATTTTTTTCTTCGCAATATCAGATTCGTAAAAGCACTTGCTATTGGTGATTATCAGGTAACATTCGGACAAGGTCTTACCGCATGGACTTCTTATGCTTTCGGAAAAAGCGCAAATGTGATGTCGGTCAAAAAATCCGCAATAGGTGTTAAACCTTATACATCTGCTGATGAAAATAAATTTTTGCGTGGAGCTGCTACAACAATTGGATTTAAAGGAATTGAGCTAACCGGGTTTATTTCCCGAAAACAAGTAGATGCCAATATCAGTGATACATTACCTGATGGCGAAGTAGCTGCCATTTCTGCTTTACAGACTACGGGATATCATTCCACACCAGGCGAAATTGCCGACAAAGATGCCATTCAACAAACAATTATTGGTGGAAATGTTTCGTATAAAAGAAAACAATTCAGTTTGGGATTAACAGCACTCAACTACCAGCTTGATAAGGAATTTAATCGTTCATTATCCTATTACAGTCAATTTGATTTTGCAACAAAACAAAATTCAAATATTGGTTTCGACTATAATTATGTGTTCAGGAATTTCAATTTTTTTGGTGAAGAATCCAGAAGCCAGAATGGTGGAATGGCCTTTTTAAATGGTGTTTTGATAAGTCTTGATCAACGATTAAGTTTAACAGTTTTACAACGTAATTTTCAACGCAATTATCAAAACATGGTTAGCAATGCTTTTGCGGAGAACACTACCGCACAAAATGAAAAAGGTTTATACATGGGTATAATATCCAAGCCAACCCCAACTACTACAGTAACTGCCTATTATGATCGTTTTGAATTTCCTTGGTTAAAATACCAGGTAAATGCACCTTCTAAAGGCAATGATTATAGTATTCAATTTAATTATACACCAACTAAAAAAATTGATATGTATGTGCGTGCCCGTGAGCGTAACAAAGAAAAGAATAATAGTCCGGCTGATGCTTTTATAAATTATCTTGTTCCGGTACAGGAAAATAATTATAAGTTTAATATTTCCTATGCTATAACCCCGGAAATAAAGCTAAAAAATCGTGTAGAGTTG
>JAHEYA010000100.1 GCA_023251855.1 Bacteroidota bacterium | reverse complement strand
TAATTCAGAAAAATATTTGTTGGAAAAAGATCAGAAAAAAATAGCAATTGGATTTTATAACGATACCTATTTATTTGATCAAAATGCTTGTACAGCACCTCATTTGGTAGTTTGGATAGGTAATAAGGAGCAGGTTGCGAAAGCAAAAATAATTTTTTGGAATGAATTACATAAAATAGTTATTCAAAAATATGGTGAGGTTCAACCTGTTATTGCTGTTGATAAACTTACTGCTTTGTATAATCAGTCGGTTAACTGTGAAGGAATTCGTAAGGTAGATACATCAGATAATTTATTGTGGAGAATTGAGCTTAAAAATCTGGCTTCTAATATTGATGAATTTCGCTGTACAAGCGGTTATTTTTCGGAATATCACGCAAAATCATTGAGTGAATTATCTAGTATTATTAATCGTAAATACCAAACAATAGCTTATACCGGATTTAGTGAAAGGGAATTAAATCAATTTGTGTTGAATTCAAAGTTGTCTGGTATTGATCGTATTGTACCTATAGGGAGAACAACTGAATTTTCGCTTAATTGGGATGGATTTGATTTGATAAGAACACTTAGCAGATGTTGTGATATTTTATAATTTATTAAACATGATTCCCTTTAACAAACCATATTTAACAGGTAAAGAAACAGATTATATAAAAGATGCTGTGCAATCCGGAAAAATTTCCGGTAATGGTAAATACACCCAAATGTGTCAACATTTTTTCGAAAAAACGTATGGTTTTAAAAAATGTTTGCTTACAACATCTTGTACAGATGCCTTAGAAATGGCTGCTATATTGATTAACATTCAGCCTGGTGATGAAGTTATTATGCCATCCTACACTTTTGTTTCAACTGCAAATGCTTTTGTGCTCAGGGGAGCGAAAATCGTTTTTGCGGATAGCCGAAAAGACCACCCAGGCATAGATGAAGATGCTATTGAATCTTTGATAACCACTAAAACAAAAGCAATAGTCGCTGTGCATTATGCAGGCGTTGCCTGTGACATGGATAAAATTATGAGTGTTGCCGATCGTTATAATATTTATGTTATAGAAGATGCGGCTCAAGCTATTGATAGTTATTATATTGGGAAGGATGGTATTAAAAAAGCATTAGGTTCAATCGGTCATCTGGCGGCTTTTTCGTTTCATGAAACCAAGAATATTATTTCAGGGGAAGGCGGGATGTTGACAATTAATGATCCTCAATTTGAAAGCAGAGCCGAAATTATTTGGGAAAAAGGAACCAACAGATCTTCCTTTTTCAGAGGAGAAGTGGATAAATATGGGTGGGTAGATATGGGTTCTTCTTTTTTGCCTTCTGAAATCATTGCTGCTTTTTTATGGGCACAGATTGAGAATATTCAGGGTATTCAAGTCAAAAGAATAGACCGTTGGAATATTTATTATGAAAATTTAAAAGAGTGGGGACTCGAAAATCAGATTCAATTGCCCTACATTCCTGAATTCGCAACAAACAATTCTCACATGTTTTATTTGATTTGCAAAGACGTAAATCAACGATCAAAAATTATTAGTCTATTGAAAAGGAATGATATTCTGGCTGTATTTCATTACCTAAGTTTACACAAAAGTCCATTTTATAAGGACAAACATGATGGAAGAGAATTACCTAGAACTGATTTTTATTCAGATTGTTTAGTGCGGCTCCCATTATATTATGAATTAGAAGACGATCTTATCAATTTCATAATCGAAAAAATTAAATCTTGATTTGTTATTTATCTAAGTTTCGGTAAAAAGAAGATATATTTGTTTCCTAAAAAAAACTAGGTGAAATAAAAACTTTTGTAAACGGAAGGTTTTAATAAAAAAGTATTATGATAAGAACTATTATCAAGAAATTGCTTGGCATTGCAGGCTACTCAGTTATTAGAGGTGGAAACCGTCCTTTTTATCTTGACCATGGATATAGTTTAGGATATGATTATGAAGAGGAGGCTGAGAAACAGATTAAAATAATTAGAAAAAATACAATGTTGCCTTATTCTAATCTGCTGACTCTGTTTGAACAAGCATTGTTTTGTGAAAAGAATGAAATTGAGGGCGATTATGTTGAATGCGGAGTATGGAAGGGAGGAGCAATTGGGCTAATGGCCTTAGTAAATTTACATTATGGAAAAACCAGAAGAAACATTCATTTATTTGATGCGTTCGAAGAAATTTGTGCTCCTGATGAAAGTATTGACGGAAAAAAAGCTATAGAAGAAGTAAAAAGCCTTATGGGAAAAAACGCAAAAGTATCAGGTGAATTAATTTCATTGAAAGGAGTATATGATAAATTTGGAGGTCCTGGTACAATTGAAGAAAACAAAAAACTATTCGAAGAAACTATTCATTATCCTACCGGCAATATTGTTTATCATAAAGGTTGGTTTCAAGATACAGTTCCGCAATCATCACGGACAATAGAAAAAATTGCTATTCTCAGATTGGACGGTGATTGGTATGCTTCAACGAAGGTTTGTTTAGATAACTTATACGACAAAGTAGTAATTGGAGGAATAATTATTATTGATGATTATGGATCTTATGAAGGATGTAAAAAGGCTGTAGATGCATTCATCAGCAATAGAAAAATTAAAACCTTCATTAATTATTCAAGTATGCACTGCAGGTATTGGATAAAAAATTAGAAAATTTCTGGTTAAGAAATCACATTGGCTATCCTATCCACAAATCCAACTTTTGAAATTTCAGTAGCAGTAGTAGCCACGTTACTTTTCATAGTTTCATATTCTTTCTTGCCTAACATAATTGCTTTATAAAGAGATTCGGCTAAACTTTCAGAATTTTTAATTTGTGAAGTATATCCATTTACATTATTAATTATATAATCTCTGGAAAATCCTATATTGAAAGAGATTACTGGAATACTGCATAAAATTGATTGAAGAACCATTGTTGGTCCTGAATCTTCAAGGGAGGGACAAATAAAGAAATCGGATGCATTATATGCTTTGGATAAATCGGAATAACCATGAATGTATCCTATTTCTTTTGTATTGAGAGGAATAGCGTTCCTTGAATTATGGAAATTTGAGCCCGCAATAAGGAATAACAATTTATCTTTATCATATTTGATCTCATCTAGTTTAGAATTAACAATCTGAATAGCCTCAATTAAAACAGACATTCCCTTCCGTTTATCAGATAGAGAAACAGCTCCGAAAAAAAACACTTTTTTGTCAGTCTCAATTCCAAAATGCTTTTTAGAGGTAGCAATTGAAATAGGTTTAAATATTGTTTTATCAGGTAAGGGATAAATACCATTAATTACCTTTTTGTTTTTAAAAATAGCAGAATTGGAAATCTCATCAAAAATTTGGGTATTGCCTGCAAATAGAGTGACATCCGTTTTTTGCATAAAGTTCTTTTTAAATTTCAAATTTTTATTTGTTTGATCATTTTTTTTTGAGAATTTAATGCAGGACAACTACCACATTCATTTTTATAACTTTCGCACCCCCAGGAATAATGGCAACCTCCGGTAAATGGCGCCATATCCATAGGAAATAAATAAATTGGGGCACCTGTTTTTTGATTTAATTCGTATAAGTTTTTACAAGACAAAAAATGTTGCATGAATAACACAATAATTGCTTGTGGTTTTATTTTTGCATGTTTCAGAAGAAAGTTGGTGCTAAAATATGTTATCGTTTGGTCATAGTCATGTATATTATATTCAGGTTTTATTCCACTATTTGCTCTTCCAAGGTCTTTTATTTTTTTTCGTAAAACGGATAATTTATTTTGTACTCTTTGTTTTTGAAAAGCAAATGTTGAATCGAAAGAAATAATATTTTGGTCTTTGCTTTGCCCATCTCTGACAAGCATTACAACATTATTATCTAATGCCCGGAGTCCATTAAAAATATCTAAACCGATAATGCCTGGTCCGAGGTAAGGATTAGCTGTTGAAAGTATTAAAACATCCACTTTTTAGTTTGCCCATATGCCATGGGCTTTTTTTTGAATAATTTTTTTAAATTGAATGGGATAAATAATTAACCCGGGAATGCTTACAATAACGGTTGATAATATAACACCATAAATACCTAAGTACATGCCTAAAAATATTGACAATGGAATATTAATTAAACTACAGATCACAGCTATTATTAATTGTATTTTAATAAATCCAATACCATTTAAAAATTGGGCATAGATTGTAAACCAAAGATTAATAATGACAAAAGCAGCCATTGTTAGGTTTAAACTAAATGGGATAGAGATGCTCTCTCCGACCCAGTATAAATAAACCTTATTAGCACAAACAACCATAAAAATTGTTAGCACACTAAGTAAAAGCCAAATTAATTTAAGTTTTTTCATTGCATTATTTATCCAAAAAATATCTTTTTTTATCCACGCTTCAGTAAAGGCGCTCCAAAATGGGGTAATAATAATTCCAAACAACATGGAGATAACACCACAATATTTATATGTTATATTGTACGTGGTTACCTCGCCAGGACCATAAAGCTGAGTTATAATTATATTGCTTGTCTGGTATAATATTATTGCTGCAATTTGGATAACAAAAAACTTTACCCCCAAATTTATAAGTCTTTTACCAAACCGGAACTGTACAAGTTTAATTGATGGTGCATAAAGTTTATATTCATGAGTATAAAGCCAAAGACTTGATGCGACTAAAACTACTACCGGTGAAAGTCCTAGCGCTAAACTTAAATAAATCAATTTCCCTTTTGTTGTTTTAGTTAAAATAAAAATCAATAAAAGAGCTAGTGCATTACCAATAAAATTAAAAAAAGCAGCTTTCGCAGGTTGTTGGTTAGCACTTAATACCATTATTACTAATTGCAATACAAACTGCATACAAAAAAAAACAATGACCACAATGGCTACAATACTTAATTCACCAGCCAAATATTGAGGTGTATTTAAAATTGTGGCCCAGTTGAGAAAAGGGTTAATGCATAAAAACAATATAAGCATTATACCTGAAATAATAGAAAGGATGGCGTATGTTGTGCTCACATATATTCTGGCCAATTTATATTTACGATTAGTAATGGCTTCTGAAAATTTATTCCTTAACCCATTTCCAAAACCGATATCAAAAAACCCAAACAACGCAATTAAAGAGCTTAGTGTGAGCCAAATACCATATTGCATTTTATCAACATAATTTATTGTTAATGGTACAATAGTGATACTTATAATAATATTTAAACCTTTTAATACAAATGAAAGTGCAATGTTTTTTTTGGCTTTTACACTGCGTTCATTACCTTTTTCTAAGTAATTTAAAATAAAATTCGGAAGGAATTTTTTTAGTGCCAATTAGTTGGGAAAAGGTTTAATTAGATGATGTACAAAACTAATCCTATTTTTTATTTTAAGTGCATATCCGGCATTTTCTTTTTTAAGTTAAATGAACATGCCTTTTAAAGGTTTCTACTATTTTAATTGCTACTTTTGTGTTTTGAGAAAAATAACAAGGCAAATTACTTTGGAGTCATGTATGAACTTTTTTAAGAAAATATAAGATGATTGAGAACAGCCTTAGAAGTATTTTAAGAAAAGTAGGATTACAAGTAAAAAAATACCCTGATCGTTATTTAAAGAGCAGGCAAATTGCTTTAACTAATTTTGGAATAAATAAAATATTTGATATTGGTGCGAATACCGGTCAATATGCAATGGACATGAGAAATGATGGTTTTAAGGGGAAAATAATATCTTTTGAACCACTCTCTAGTGCATTTAAGCAGTTAGAAAAAAATGCCAGCAGAGATACTGATTGGATTACCCGCAATATGGCAATTGGTGATTCAGATGGGGAAACAGTAATAAATGTTGCAGGAAACTCGCTAAGCAGCTCAGTTTTAGAGATGCTTCCTGCTCATTTGAAGAGCGCTCCTGAATCTGCATACATCAGTACAGAAAAAATCGCGATAAAAAAGGTGGACACCATCTTTAATGATTTCTACGAAGACGGAGATCAGATTTTGCTAAAAATAGACACCCAAGGATATGAAAAAAATGTACTAGATGGAGCTGAGCTGTCAATACCTAAAATAAAAGGAATAAAATTAGAGATGTCATTAATTCCATTGTACAAGGGGGAAATGTTGTTTTTTGAAATGGTGCAATATATGGAAAGCAAGAAGTTTAAATTATATTCATTAGAAAACACTTACTCCGATCCGCAAAGTGGTCAATTGATGCAGGTTGATGGTACTTTTTATTGTTAATTTTTTTCAATTTCGCACTCCCTAAATTTAGTATCCAGAAATGATTTCTGCTTTTAAAAAACGTTTGTTATTTTTTTGGACCCTTTTGTTAGTGTTATTCAGACCTTCAATTTTAGGGGAGCAATACAATCCAATAGTTTTTTTTTTATTTGTAATTACAACTGTTTTACTTTTTGTAATTGATCCAGAAAGCCTTAAAAGATTTATGAGTAGAAAAGTATTCATTGCTTTTTTACTCGTTGCATTGATTGTAATTTATTTTTTGGTACAGGGTTTATTATTAAGTAGTGCAAAGGCCACAGTTATTAATTCTACTGTTGTTATTTTAGGTGTTTCAATTTGTATTGCCTATGTTTCCAGAAGAGAGAATATTCCTGTAATTTTAAAAGCGTTCATTAATATTTTCTTTTTCTTAAGTTTATCTGCCTTTGTTACTTATGCTATATTAATTTTAGATGGGTTTGATTGGTCTAAAATTCCTGTAGTTGCGAATTTAAGTTCTTTGGTTCCCGGATACCCTGTCTATAAACAAGGAGATTTAGGCAATCATCTATTATTTTTTCCTTTTACTGCGGTTTGGTCAGCTACAAGTATTGCGGGTATTACCCTTCCTCGTTTTATTGGCTTATTCAGAGAGCCTGGTATGGCACAACTCTATTTTCTTACCGCATACTTTTTAACTTATTTTGTAGATATAAAAAGAGTAAAACTTAAAAGACGAGTTATTTTGTTTGCGGTTTTTCTTACTTTTTCAACAGGGGCATTATTGAGTTTTTTAGGTGGATTTTTGATGTTTAAATTATTTGGTAAAGGAAAAATGCCAAGTGTGTCTAAATTAACATTCACAATGGTTACCTTGTCAATTATAATTTTTCTATTTGCTATCATTCCCAATCTTGGGTTCTTGAATAAAATGTCATCGAGGTCGGGAAAAGATCGTTCGAAAAGTTTTGATAGTTCCCTGCAATTATTGTCCAAATCACCAGTAGTTGGTACCGGATATTATAATGATTTTATAAAAAATGATAAAGATGTTGTTGTTTCAAAACAATTTCTCGGTTTGCTTGGCGTAGCCTATCAGATTGGAATTATTGGTATTATCCTTTATGCTATAATATGGTATTATGGGTTATCCCGGTTAGCCAATTTACAAGCACTTTGCATCTATATGCCCTGTTTGCTAACCTTAATTTTTTCTCAACCAAGTTATAATGATGTAATAGTCTTTTTTCTAATTTTAACCGATACCAGTAACCTGAAATTAACTAACTTTAAAAAGATTGAGAATACAACTGAAGGAATTTCAGGAACTGTGGCTTAATTTTAAAAATGATTTTTAGAAAATTAGAGTTCGAATATTTTTTTAGTACGTTTTAATCATTTAAGTATTCTATGCTAATTTCTATTATAACCCCAGTATATAATGGCGAAAAATATATTCGGGAGACCATTGAATCAATTGCTAATCAAAGTTATAAGAACTTTG
>JAHEYA010000465.1 GCA_023251855.1 Bacteroidota bacterium | reverse complement strand
TGGAATTTTAAAATCCTCTAATGCACAATTGAAGTATGGATCATTATTGCTTCTTTCCAGTGTATTGATTTTAATGGTTTATTACATCAATTCTATTGGAAATGAAAATCAACAAAAAGACAGTTTAGATTTTAAAAATCTCGAAACTCATACTCCGCAGGGAAATTTGTATGAACACGATACTCAATCTTTTGTAACTGAAAATGGCCATCTGGTATGGATGTATTGCTGTCCGCAGGAATTGCAGGAATCCTGGAATCAAAGAAGCACAACTAAAATGGGTAGTACTGACATCAATGGGAATGCAGTCTATTTTACTCTTATTCGGTTTCTAACATCAAAAGGATTAAGAAAAGATGCCTCAGCGGTACTTTCATTAACCAATACAGAAGTGAAGGCGATTGAGCGTGGTGTTGCCAATGTAAATTATCAGAATATAAGTAGTTTACACGGGCGGATCTATGAATCGTTATGGGAAATTGATCTGTATAGAAAAACCGGACAAGCAAACGGGCATTCATTTACACAACGATTCGAATATTGGCGAACTGCTTTCAGTATCATTAAAAAGAATTTATTTTTTGGTGTTGGAACAGGTGATGTGCCAATGGCATTTGAACAAGAGTATATTAAAAATAACTCATCACTTAGCCAGGAATGGAGGTTGCGTTCTCATAACCAATATTTATCAATTGCTGTAGCTTTTGGTATTATTGGCTTACTGTGGTTTTTGGTCACATTATTTTATCCTTTGTTTTATCAGAAAACAAGATCGAATTATCTCTACATTACTTTTTTTATCATTGCCCTCATTTCCTTTTTTACAGAAGATACGCTTGAAACACAGGCGGGAGTTACTTTTTATGCATTTTTGAATAGCTTCTTTTTGTTTGCCGGAGACAAACAAAAAGACTAAAAAACTCGATACTTAATCGATTTTATTTTTTTTAGAATATACCTTTCTGTATCAGCCACCGAATAATTTTTATTGTTTTTTGTTTGTAAGTGTATAAGTGCTTGCTTTGATTGGTGAACCCTTTGCTGGTTTTCATTAAAAAGTTGTATTGCTTTGTAAACAATAGAATTGCCTTTTAATAATTTTATAAAACAACGCAACAACAACCAACATTTAAAAAAAGCAAGCTGAAAACCCATTAAATGCAGATGGTTAAATTGGATTCGATTACGCTCTGCAATTATTTTTACTTTTTCGGATTTTAATTTTTTTATTGTTGATGATGTAGCATGTATGCAGATTGAATTTGGTTCAAAATAACATTTCCAGCCTACTCTCCAAGCTCGCATTCCCAAATCGGCATCTTCATAATAATAAGGTGCATATAGCTCATCAAAACCTTTTAATTGCAATAGTTTCTCTCTATCCATCAACGCATTGGCTCCTGAAAGAAAAAAACTTGGCAACCAAATTTTCGGAGTTTCCGAAAGCGGAATATAATTATAAGTTGTTTTTATTCCTTTAAAACTAAGCTTTGGAAACTTCGCACCATCTTGTGTTTCGGAGCTATTAGGGCCCACAATTTTCCCCATCACACCAAAAGTATCAGGTGAATCAAAATAGTTGAACTGTTCAATAAAATAATTTGAAGTCAGTTGAACATCTGAATTCAAAGCCAATATAAATTTGTGTTGCGCAGCAAAAATTCCTTTGTTAACTGTTGGTGAAAAGCCCTTATTAACTTCATTAACAAGCAATTTTATTTCTGGATAATTTTGTTGAACGAATGAAATTGAATCATCAGCTGAAGCATCATCAACCACAATTATTTCATACTCGACTTGTGTAAATTTTAAGGCTACGATCACGGAAGGTAAATTGGCTTCAAGTAGCTGTTTCCCATTATAATTTGGAATTACAACGGATATTGAAGCTTCTCTCGTTAGGACTTTTGCATCATTAGCGCCAAGATTATCTGAGGTGGGTATAGTAACTTTATACATTTTCATACAGATTTAAATATGCTTTAGCAGCATTTTTCCACGAAAATTGATTTGCCCAATTGATTGAACGGTGGGCTTTTTCAGTATCTTGAGTAAAATCTTTTAAACCTTTTTCGAAAATTTCAATCATATGGTTAGGTTCAAAATTTTTCCAGTAATATGCTTCTTTTCCACCAATTTCAGGCAGACAGGTTAAATTTGATAAAAATACTGGTTTTCCTAAACTCATTGCTTCAACCACAGGTAGCCCGAAACCTTCGGCCAACGAAGGAAAAACAAATGCTTTACAATTTTTATATAACCAATATTTTGTTGCGTCATCAATTGTACCCGGAAAATGAATTCGGTCGCTAACACCCAATTTTTCAGAAGTTTTAATCATTTGTTTAGCGTAATCCGAATTGTTTTCTCCTGCAATTACTAAATTTAATTGTTTGTTGTTTTGCAATAAAGGCAAAAGTGTATGAAAGTTTTTTCTTGGTAACACGATACCGATTGAAAAAATAAAATCGGTTACTTCATTCTTAGTAATAAAATCGGGAGTAGGGGCATCCTGCACTATTTTTAATGAAT
>JAHEYA010000464.1 GCA_023251855.1 Bacteroidota bacterium | reverse complement strand
GGAAAAAATTTCAATATAAATTTTTGAATTTTGACGGTAGAATTTATAAATCATAAAATGAAACTAGAAATCATGAAACCGCAAGCTCTATTTTTAGTAGTGATATGTATTGTTTTACAAATAGTACATAGTACATGTACTGCTCAGGATATTCATTTATCACAATTCAATTCATGTCCTCAAAATTTAAATCCTTCTCAAACAGGTTTGTTTAATGGTGATTGGCGCTTTGTTGGAAATTTAAGAAGTCAGTGGGCTTCTGTTCCTGTACCATACAAAACATTTTCACTTTCAACTGATACAAGATTAAAAATGAATCCTGCAAATAAGTGGGCAGGCAAATTTAAAAATGCTACCCCAGCTGTTGGATTGATTGTAAATACTGATAAAGCCGGAGATTCAAAATTCAGCACGATGCAGGTTTTGATTTCAGCCTCATACATTAAAAAGCTGGGTCCTGATTCAATGCACTTTCTTTCTTTTGGTATTCAACCGGGTTTTACAACAAAAAGTTTTAATATTAATGCCTTAACTTTCGATAATCAATACAGTGGTGATAGCTATAATGCAGCATTAAGCAGCGGAGAGAATTTTGGTAAAACACGTATTACCTATTTTGATTTGGGTGGAGGTGTTACTTATTTATGGAGAAAAACACAGCGAACACAAGCTAGTTTGGGTGTTTCCGGATTTCATGTAAACACACCAAAGCAATCTTTTTTCAATGATAGGGATATTAAGTTGGATGTAAAAACAACAGTGAATGGTGTTTTAGAATATCCGGTGGCTGAAAAGTTAGATGTATTGCCAAGTTTTTTATTTCAAAAACAAGGAAAATTTCAAGAAACTGTTTTAGGTTTGTTTGGTAAATATTATTTGACACCGGTAAACGGAATGACAACAGCTGTTTCGCTTGGTGGTTTTTATCGCTTGAAAGATGCATTTATTGCAGTAGCAAGCATGGATTATCAAAATTTTACAGTAGGTATAAGTTATGATATAAATACTTCTGCACTTACTGCAGCAACTAATAACAGAGGAGGTTTTGAAATTTCAGTAATTTATATTTTCAAAAAAGAAGTTCCTTTTATTGCCAAAAAACGCGTTTGTCCAGTTTATATGTAAGTATGATTTTAAGAGCAGGCAATAAAAATTCAATATATAGTTTTGTGAAAAGGAGAAAAATCATTTTCTCATTTGTCTTTCTTCTCCTATCTCAAATCTCCTATCTCATATCTCCACTCGAGGCTCAAAAACTAAAAACCCTTATGACTGATGGTGATAAAGCATTTGCCGATCATGATTTTTTTAGCGCGGCAAGTTATTACAACCAGGCTGTTTTACAAGATTCAATAGATAATGTGATTCGATATAAATATGCCGAAGCAAGCCGGTTGAATTATGATTTTGATATTGCTGATCGTTGGTATAATAAGGTTTATATGGAAGATCCCAAAGGAGCAGTATTTCCTGAATGTGCTTTTTGGATAGCGACAATAAAAAAAACAAAAGGAAATTATAAGGAGGCGAAAAAATTGTTTGACAAATTCGCCAAGAAAAATAAAAAAAGAAAGAATGATTATTTTGTAAAAAAAGCAATTCAGGAAGTTCTTGCCTGCGACTATGCAGCAGTATTTGCAGTTAATCCTGATAAAAAAGTTTCCATCATCCACTTGGATAGTTCTGTTAACAGTAAAGTCTCGGAGTATGCACCAATACAGGTGGATAGCCTCTTGTATTTTTCATCATTGCGAAATGGAACTGATAAGGACAAAAAAAACAATCTGAATTATAATAAAATTTACACAGCTATTCAGGATAGTGTAAAATGGCAAAAGGCAAAAGAATTGGATTCCTTGTTCAATAAAGATGGGCTTCATAATGCCAACACTTCTTTTAATGAAGACTTTTCGAAAGTATTTATTACACGATGTAATCAGAAAAATGCAACCGAATTCAATTGTGAAATTTATTTCTCTGACTTTAAAGGAGGCCACTGGCAAGCATTACAAAAACTACCTTCGGAAATAAATGCTCCGGGATTTACCAATACGCAACCTGCTATTGGTTTTTTGGGCGATGAAGAAGTATTGTTTTTTGCATCCGATCGTACAGGTGGTGAGGGCAAAATGGATATCTGGTACAGTAAAATAAATGCGGATGGAAGTTATGGAAAGCCCGTTAATGCAGGTAAAAAAGTAAATTCTATTGATGATGAGATCACTCCTTTTTATTGTAAACCTTGTCAGGAATTATTTTTTAGTTCAAATTGGCACAAAGGGTTTGGTGGTTTTGATATTTTTAGAAGCAGATACCTGTTTGCGGATAAGACTGTGAAGACCAAAGAATTTACAGAGCCCGAAAATTTAGGAATGCCAATCAACAGCAGTTATAACGATATTTATTTTTCCATTAACTCCAGAAGAACAGAAGCTTTTTTATCCTCCAACAGGGCAGGTTCATTCTTTGAGGAAAAAGAAAGTTGCTGTAATGATATTTACATGTTTAAATTTCCGAAAGTTAAAGAACCGGCAAAATACGAAGAG
>JAHEYA010000463.1 GCA_023251855.1 Bacteroidota bacterium | reverse complement strand
GTAGATAATTTTTTTCAAAATTAAGCGCAAGATTACTGCATTCACTACTAAAAAGCAAATAAAATTGTAAAATAAGGCTGTTTTATCAAGAATTTATAAAAATTGTTTAAAAGATGTGTAATGTGAAACAAATTTGTTTATTTTTGCGACCATCTGTATCTGTAAATAATTATTTTATAATTTTGAAATTGTTAAATAAGATTTATAATATTGTACCGAAAATAAATAGCCATTAACCTAAAAGGTATTGTTTTTAATTTTAAAGAGACTATGAAAAAAACACTTTTTGCTGTATTTAGTTTGTTTGTTTCAACTGCTGGTTTTGCTACCGGTGTAATTGTGTTGGAAGGAAACTATCAAGGAAAAAACATCTATATTCAAAATCCTTTTGCCAGTTCCGGTGTTGGTTATTGTGTACAAGAAGTTCGCGTTAATGGTAATGTTACTACTGACGAAATTGCTTCCAGTGCATTCGAAATCGATTTCAGAAACCTTCAATTAAAGGTCGGTGATAAAATAGAAGTAAAAATTACGCACAAAGACGAGTGTAAGCCAAAAGTGTTAAATCCTGAGGTATTAAAACCTAAAAGTACTTTTGAGATCGTAGCAATGATGGTTGAACCGGATTTAACGCTTAGGTGGTCAACTAAAGGAGAAAGTGGCAAACTAACATATACAATTGAGCAGTTCCGCTGGAACAAATGGGTTAAAGTTGGCGATGTAGAGGGTGTTGGAACCGCGGATGTAAATAATTATTCATTTAAAGTAATTCCTCATTATCGTAAAAATCAATACCGTGTAAAACAAGTTGATTATTCTAATCAAGCAAGATTCTCAAAAACGGTTGATTATGCTTCGGCAAGTCCTGAAATTACCTTTAGTCCTGCTAAAGTGACGAAAAAAATCGATTTTCTTGCTGGTGAAACCCCTGCAGAAACCATGTTCGAAATTTATGATCAATATGGAAATATTGTTAAGCGTGGCTTCGCTTCAAGTATAGATGCATCCAACCTTCCTAAAGGAGCATATTACTTGAATTATGATAATAAAATGAGTGAATTCATGAAAAAATAAATTTGTTTATTCATCTATAAAAAATCCCGTCTGCCAAATGGTTGTCGGGATTTTTTGTGTCAACACCCTTGTACATGCTAAAAATAGAGCATTTAGGAATTGCTGTAAAAAATCTGGAACAGTCAAATGAACTCTTCACCAAACTTTTTGGAGAGGCTCCCTATAAATTAGAAAAGGTCGAAAGCGAAAGCGTTTCCACTTCATTTTTTAGAATGGGTGAAAGTAAAATAGAGCTGCTTGAGGCTACAAATGCGGATAGTCCCATTGCTAAATTTATTAAAAAAAAAGGAGAAGGCATGCATCACGTTGCTTTTGAAGTGCAAGATATTTATGCCGAAATGAAACGATTGAAAAGCCTTGGTTTTACAATACTTTCAGAACAACCTAAAAAGGGGGCAGATAATAAATTAATTTGTTTTGTTCATCCCAAATCCACCAATGGCTTACTGATAGAGCTTTGCCAGGAAATAAAGAAATTGGAGAAATAGAGAGTTGGGAAATTCGAGAATTTATAATTCTTCATTTCTCCAAATCTCCAAATCAACAAGTGTTTCTTTTTTCACATCCAGCCAATAGGTCTGAATGCCCAGTTTTTTAGCACCTTCTATGTGTTGAATGGAGTCGTCAATAAATAATGTTTCTTTAGGATCCAGTTTATTTTCTGATAAAACCAATTCAAAAATTTCAGCATCAGGTTTTCGCACCCCTACTTTATAAGATAAATACATCTTCTCGAAATACGCTGATAGATTATCTATTTCAAAGGTTTTTTTTAAATACATATTAAATGTATTGATATGGATATCATTTGTATTACTTAATAAAAAAGTACGATGTGTAGTTTTTAATTTTTCCAGCAAACGAAGTCGTTCCATCGGCAAATCAAGTAACATGGCATTCCATGCAGCATCAATAGTTGTGTTGGTAATTTGGTTGTTTGCACCCATTTGGTTATTACCCGAATGGAGGAATGTGGTTTTTAGCTGTTTCCTGAAGTTTTCGGAAGTAATAAGCCCCTTTTCATAAAGATCAAATAATTGGTTCTGCCGGGCTTGTGAAAATAAGGTGTTAAAACTATACAATCCTAAATCAGAAAAACCCTTGACAGTAAGTGAATAATCAATATTAAGAAGAACACCACCCAGATCAAAAATGATGTTTTTATATTTATTTACAGAAATAGCCATAATACAAAGCGAATACTTTTGTTAATTGCTTACAAATATATAATTTCGCAATCCTATAATTGCAATAAAATGCAATTGGGCCTATAGCTCATTCGGTTAGAGCAACAGACTCATAATCTGTGGGTGCTTGGTTCGATTCCAAGTGGGCCCACCCAATTGGAAAAACGGATATTTATATCCGTTTTTCCTTTTTTTACCTCTTCTGTATTGCTTGTTATTAGGGCAGTTTCAGAAAACACGGTGTTTCCCTCCATCGATGATGCGACTCTTTTTACAGCCCTGAAATTGTTTTCTT
>JAHEYA010000099.1 GCA_023251855.1 Bacteroidota bacterium | reverse complement strand
GTGATGGCAGTGCGTTCAGTACTACTCAAAATCCTTCTCACATTTACGCCAATCCAGGGAATTATAACGCTACTTTAATTGTCAATAATAGTTTTGGTTGTGCTGATACAATAACAAAACTTGTTAAGGTCTACTACAATCCAACTGCTGGATTTTCTTTTACTGATGTGTGTTTGCATGATACAACACATTTTATCAATACTTCTTCTGTTGATGTAAATTCGGCTATTGCTTCTTATTTATGGGTGTTTGGCGATGGAAGTGCAACAAGTAATTTAATATCCCCATCTCATTATTACTCTTCTTCCAGCACCTTTACGGTTACTTTGGTGGCAACTACTACAAACAATTGTTCTGATGTAGCAAACAATGCTGTGAAGGTGTTTGACCCACCAATGCCTGCCTTCACATTTAGTAATGTTTGTTTGTTTGATACTGCTATATTTATCAACACCTCTATTAATCCTGCAAGTGGAACTATCTCAAGCTGTATTTGGAACTTCGGTAATGGTTCGGCTCCTGTTACTTTAAGTCCGCCTTTTGCTGCGTTAGAATTTTTGTATTCTACTCCTGGAAATTATCCGGTTACATTAATTGTCCAATCCTCCAATCTGGGTTGTGCCGATACATTGCTTGATACTATTACTGTTTATAATTTGCCCACTGCAAATTTTGGTTTTTCCAACGTATGCTTAAATCAGCCAATAACATTCAACGACTCTTCTCATATTAATTCCGATACCATTTCAGCATGGTCATGGAATTTTGGTGATTCTTCTCCATTAAATGCGCTTCAGGATCCAAGTCATATTTATTTGAGTTCTGGAGCTAATACTGTTTCCCTTGTTGTTACCAGTAATCACGGGTGCAAAGACAGTGCTTTTAAAAACAGCATTGTTCATCCACTGCCTACTGTTCAATTTTCAAAAAACAATGTATGTGATGGCAATAGTGCTAGTTTTATTGACCTTTCAGGCATCACTGCGACAGATACCATTCAATCTCAAACATGGGATTTTGGCGATGGTAGCTCTTTTAGCAACATCCAAAACCCTTCTCATCTGTATCCTTCCGCTGGGTATTATGCAACTCAATTGTTGGTTGTTTCCAAATTCGGTTGTGTTGATTCTCTTGCAAAAACAACCATTGTAAACCCAAATCCAGTTGTAAATTATACTGCACCCGTTAAAGCAGGCTGTGAAACATTCTGTGTAAATTTCCAGGATTCATCTTTTATTCTTACCGGAAACAATGTGCAATGGTCTTGGAATTTCGGTGATGGAAGTTCTTCAAACACTTCTCAAGATTTGTTCCACTGTTATTTAACAGATTCGGTTTCTTCTCCTCAGTTTTTTACACCCGTTCTTACTGTAACTTCTGATAGTGGTTGTGTTGGGTTCAGATCAAAAAATAACTACGTAACAGTATATCCTAATCCACAGGCTGGTTTTAAAGTGCAACCCTCTCCGGTCTCAATTATAACACCCGTTGTGTCCATTACAGATTTATCAACAGGTACTAATTTTTGGTATTGGAATTTTGGTGATAATGATACCACTTCCAAACATCATCCGCCTTCTCACACTTATCCCGATACAGGTTCTTACACCATTACTCTTATTACATCCAACGTTTATGGCTGTTTCGATACTGCTTACCAAGCAATTATTGTTACTCCTGATTTCGAATTTTATATCCCCAATTCATTCTCCCCCAATGATGACGGCATAAATGATGGTTTTTTGGGTAAAGGTGTTTTTATTAAAGAATATATGATGACGATATTTGATCGTTGGGGAAACTTAATATTTTATTCTGACGATATCAACAAATCTTGGAATGGTAAAGCAAATCAAGGGAATGAAATCGCTCAGGCAGATGTATATGTTTATGTAATTGAATTAACTGATTTTCAAAAAAATACGCATACCTACCGGGGAACTGTAAATTTGATTCGATAATCTAACTCTTCCAACCACCAACCACCAAAAGCAAACAACGAAACTACAAACCTCAAAAAAAGCAACTTTTCACATAAATTTTGTATCTCCTTTTTGAAATCCTTATATTTGTTGGTCTTACCCGCATATTTTAGTATATGAATAATGCTATTTCCCAATATATTTTAGCCCATCGCTCCCCTCTCCTTTGGAGAGGGGTTGGGGGTGAGGTACAAGAAAAAGGACCAATTCATAATGGGTATTGGAATAAAATTACTAAACACGTTTTAGTCTTAGCTGTGATTTTCTCTCTCCCCTTTGGGGAGCGCAGGGGTGGAGCTTCATTTGCTCAAAACTCTGATACGTTTATGCGACTTGCAGGTGCACCCGGTATGAATGGTGGTTTATCCTTAGCCGAAACAAGTGATGGAGGTTTTGTTGGCACTGGTCAGCAGCAGGCGGGCGGATCAGGAGGATGTGATGTATATGTATTTAAGGTGGATGCCTGTGGCACACTCCAGTGGGAAAAACTCTTTGGTAACGGTGCTGATGATGGAGGAAAATATGTTCAGCAAACTGCTGATGGAGGCTACATTGTTTCTGGTTTGTACAACGGTGTTTATAATGTTTTATTACTAAAACTTGATCCATTGGGAAATCTTCAATGGTCGAAAACGTATGGTAATGGTTATGGTTTGTTTGTGCAGCAAACAGCCGACAAAGGATATATCTTAACAGGCTTCTCTTCCGGTTACGGTTGGGGCGCAGAGGATATTACCTTAGTAAAAACAGATTCTCTCGGAAACATAATGTGGAAAAAAATATTTGGTGGCGGTGGTAGTGATTGGGGCGATTATGTGGAACAAACCAAAGACAAAGGATATATTGTTGCTGGCTATACAACAAGCTTTGGTGCCGGAAGTTTCGATCTTTTTTTATTGAAAGTGGACAGCCTTGGAAACATGCAATGGAATAAATCCTATGGTGGACCAGGTGCTGATGGTAGCAGCCAATGGGGGCTTGCAGGGCAACAAACTTCCGATGGCGGATATATGGTTTGTGGAAATACCAACAGCTATGGTGCCGGAAGCAATGATGCATTGCTGATAAAAACGGATAGCCTTGGTAACCTCACATGGGCCAAAACATATGGAGGAACGAATGATGATCAACCTCGTTTTACTCATCAAACAGCTAATCATGGATTTGTGATTTGTGGCATCACCCGCTCTTTTGGTGCAGGTGATTTAGATGCCTATCTAATAAGAACAGATAGTATAGGTAATTTAAAATGGTCAAAAGCTTACGGGGGTGCTAATTACGACAAGTGTGAAATGGTTAGGGAAAGCCCCGATGGTGGTTTTGCACTCTCGGTTATGACTCTTAATTTTGGTGCGAGTTATTACGATCCTCTCTTTATAAAAACGGATAGCCTTGGTGTTGTTGGTTGTTATGAAGCCAATTGCGCTACTGTTGTCAATACCGTAAATCCTTCTGTAGGGACTGGTGCAAATCAAATGGTTCCCTCGTTTGTTGCAGCCTCCCCTACACTCAACTCAAATAGTTATACTCCTACCGATGTATTTATTTGTCGCCATTGTATTACTGTTCCTGCATTCGTTCCTAGCGATACAAGTGTTTGCGTTGGTCAAACCGTTTATTTTTACAACACAACAACTATAGGAATAAGATGCTTTGAAGACTGGTACATAAACGGAACCATACAAAATGGCGATAAAGATACGTTGCCATTTGTGTTTAATACTGCCGGTACTCACGTTATTCAGCTGATCTCCAATTGTGGTAATGCCACTGATACCAATACCATCAATATTCACGTGTACGACTATCCGGTAGCTGCATTTACCAATACCTCTGTTTGCAGTGGTAATGGAACTCAATTCACTGATGCCTCAACAATACCTTCAGGAACTATTAGCATCAGGCTATGGGACTTCGGCGATGGAAGTCCTTTAAACACTGCCCAAAGCCCACTTTATACGTATGCCACCCCAGGAAACTATATCACCACGCTGATAGTAAGCAATTTTATCGGTTGCGCTGATACTCTTACAAAACCTGTAAAAGTGTTTTTTAATCCAACCGCCAGCTTCACTTATAATGATGTGTGTTTCCACGATACCATGCATTTTTCCAACACATCTACTGTGGATACCTCAACCTCAATTACCACGTATTTATGGGTGTTTGGCGATGGAAGTCCTACCAGTAATATAAAAAATCCTTCTCATTATTATTCAAACTATGGAACTAATACTGTAACATTGGTAGCTACAACAGCTGATGGATGCTCCAATGCAGTTGCACACACCGTAAATACTTTTGATCCTCCAACCAGCGCATTCACATTCAATAATACATGTTTGTTTGCTGCTGCATCTTTTATAAACACCACCATTAGCCCTACTATGGGGAGCACTGCAAATTGGTCATGGAATTTTGGCGACTCTTCCCCAACTGATTCTACAACACTTAGTCCTCAACATTTGTATGCTGTTCCCGGAAATTATCCGGTCACTCTGATAACACATTCTACCAATCTCGGTTGCCCCGATACACTGCAAACCTCCATCACAGTTTATCCAATGCCGATTGCAAATTTTAGCTTTAAAAATGTTTGTTTAAATAAACCGATGCAATTCTATGATTCATCAACTGTTGCAAGCGGGAGTGTTACAACATGGGCATGGAATTATGGCGATGCTACGCCCCTGATTACCCTCCCTAACCCCGCTCATACGTATGCTACATACGGAACAGATACTGTTACATTGATTATTATTACCAGCAACGGATGTAAAGACACGATCTCTAAAAAAGTTGTTGTTCACCCGTTGCCAACTCCATTGTTTGCAACTTCAAATGTTTGTGCTGATTCAATTGCTCAATTCACTGATGGTTCAACTATCCCTGCCACCGATACCATACAGACTTGGTCGTGGAACTTTGGTGATAACAGTGCTATAAATAACAATCCGAATACCAATCATACGTTCAACATAAATGGTTCTTATCCTGTTCAATTAGTAACGGTTTCTAAATTTGGTTGTCGCGATTCCATTACTAAAACCAGTGTTATAAATCCTAATCCGGTTGTGATTTTTTCAGCATCTCCTAACTTAATTGGTTGCGAAGCCCTATGTTTAACATTTACCGACCTTTCTATAGTTGCTACAGGCGGTCTTATACAATGGCTCTGGAACCCCGGTGATGGCAGCCCTCTTGGAAGTTCACAAAATTTCGCACATTGTTATCACAACAACTCTATTTATGATCCGGATACTTTAAATGTTAGTTTAACAGTAACATCGGATAGCGGATGTGTTACTTCCGGAACCCGAAATAATTATATCACCGTGTATCCCAACCCAACTGCTATCTTTACGGTTCAGCCACAAACTACCACTATCTTAGATCCTGTAATTTCAATTACTAACCTCTCAACAGGAGCTGATTTTTTTGCTTGGAATTTCGGTGCCCCAATCCCTGCTTGGAACGATACCAGCTCCATGCAGCATCCCTTACCTCATACATATCTTGATACTGGTACGTATGTAGTAATGCTCATTACCTCTACCAAACATAATTGTAAGGATACCACTTATCAGACTGTTATCATTGAACCTGATTTTACATTTTATATTCCAAACTCATTCACTCCCAATGATGACGGTATAAACGACTCTTTCTCCGGTAAAGGAATATTTATCAAAGAATACGAAATGAGTATTTATGACCGATGGGGAAATTTAATTTTCTTTACCGATGATATCGATAAACCTTGGGATGGCAAAGCAAATCACGGTAACGAAATGGCTCAACGTGATGTTTACGTGTACTCCGTTAAGGTCACAGATTATAAAAGAAAAAAACATTCCTTTAAAGGGGTTGTAACATTGGTAAGGTGAGCAATGAAAAAACTCATTATCATAATTCAGCTATTCTTTTTCCTTCTCTTTTTGAGTGAGATAGGGGATAGAGCTTTCGCCCAATCCAAATTTCTCTCCCGCCCGTTCGAAAATAAAGTATTTATTGAAGAACAAGGACAGTTTAAAAAAAATACAGAAGAAAAAAAAATAAGTTTCCCGGGCACCATTTTGTATGCCGTCAACAATGTCGAATTCTCTGCCTACTTTACTACTGAAGGCATTTCTTTCGTGTTTTCAAAAACCGAAAAATCGGAAAAAGAAGAAGAGGAAGAAGAAGGCGAAGCAAAAGAAAACAAAGCACCAACAAAATGGGAAACCTTAAATATGCAATGGGTAAAGCCATCTGCATCAATGCAAATTACTGTGAAAGAAAAAATAAGCAGCTATTTTACCTATGGAAAATATGCCGACAATTCACAGTACGCGCATGTTTCAGCATACAAAAAACTTATTTATTCAAACCTTTACAATGGTGTTGATGCCGAATTTGAACTTCCTGAAAAAGGAGGTATCAAATATAAATTTATTGTTCACGCAGGATATAAAATTCCGGCTATCGCTTACCAGCTAAGCGGCACAAAAAAAGTGTATAAAGAAAAAAATGGAGATTTACACATCCAGTCTTCATTGGCCGATTTGATTGATAAAGCTCCAAATGCATTTACAAAAAGTGCTGAAGTCCCTGTAGAATATACTGTTAATGGTGATGTTGTTGAAATTAATATAAAAGATAAAACCCGCGATCTTACCGAAGAGCTCACGATTGACCCATGGATAATCAACCCTGGATTGCCAATTACAAATAACGCCTATGATATACAGGAAGATTCAGTGGGTAACGTATTTGTAAGCGGTGGTAAAGCGTATAATTTTCAAGTTCAAAAATATAATTCTGCCGGTGTTTGGCAATGGACACACCCTACAGCTCAACAATACTATGGTGATATCGCTGTTGGCACCTCAGGTAATACTTATTTGGCAGAATCCTATTCCGCTAAATTAACAAAATTAGATCCTGCCGGGGGGGCTATCTATACAGTTGTTGAAGGAGTTGAAAACTGGCGGCTAAGCTTTAATAAATCAAAAACCATTCTTTCAATGGGTGGAAATTTTTCACCTAATAGTCTTACAAAAATTGATACTGCCACAGGCGCTATGACCAATACAGTAAGCTATCCCTCCGATACTTGGGCTATTGCTACTGATTGCAATGGAGATATTTATTCCCTTCATCATGGCTCTTCACCTTGTATATTGCGCAAAACCAATTCAAATTTTACTCCTGCAGGCTCTTTTCTTACCAGCCCATTCTGTATTTCAGGATACAACAATACTTATAGCTATGCAACCGGTTATAATGCACTTACTATTAGTGGCCCTTATTTGTATGTGTATGATGGTCTTGCATTGCGTAGGTTTAATAAAAGTACCCTAACACTCGTTAATAGTGTTTCTGTTGCAAATGGCGCTGCCAACAGTTGCAGTGGAATTGCTTTTGATTATTGCGGCAATATTTATGTAGGCACTATGAGTACAGTAGAAAAATATGATGCACTTCTTAACCTGGTTTCCTCTATACCTGCACCTAACACGGTGTATGATATTTTATTGGCAGGCAATGGTGATCTTCTTGTTTGTGGAAAAAGTTTTGTAAGTAATTTTGGGCCAACCTGTCCATTCCCTATTCAACTTAGTGTTACCGATACTTCTACCAATGTGTGCTGTAAACCAGGATCAGCAAGTGTTTTTGCAATGGGTGGTACATTGCCATATAGTTATCTTTGGGCTTCTGGCGGACAAACAACTTCAACCATCACCGGCTTAACAGCTGGTACATATAGATACACCGTTAATGATGTTTTTTGTCAATCAAAAGTAGATAGCGTTACTGTTCTTCCTACACCACC
>JAHEYA010000462.1:947-2561 GCA_023251855.1 Bacteroidota bacterium | reverse complement strand
CCTTCAGCATCAGTTACCACATTGCCATTATAAACGTTCATCATATCCGGACTTTCAACAAAACTATGATACAAGTATTTATTTTCAGGATCCAATGGATGATCGATTTTAAAAGTACCTGAGCCTTTTGAAATGCTTCCGGTAATGTTCACATTACCCTGAACATAAAGCCCCCATACAGCACTACTTCCATCTTTGTACTGCGCTGCTGTAAATTTGCTTCCAATGGCCTCATAAGCCAACAAAATAGCACTATTTGTATAATCTACATACCCTCCTGCATACATTGAAGCTGAATAATTATTACCATAGTAATTATAGGATTTAATACCAGCATCTACAGCAAATGGTCCCCAACCGGTACCACCATTTGCGGCTGTGCTAGAACCTTGTCTATGACCATAAATAGCGGCTTGATCTGCGCCATAAGTTGTATTATATGAATACAATTTGTAACTATTATATGGAGTAGCATAAATTCCAACATTGCCTGTTGAGTTAATTTGAAATTGATTAGTTCCTCCAACCGAAAGTAAAGAAGGAGCAGTGACTGCGCCAATACCCACATTTCCACCATTAAAAATTGCCGCATAATTGTTGGTTCCGCCTGAAGAAGTAAAATACCCTCCAATATTGGTGGTTCCACCGTTTGCGTTAAAATATCCACCATAGTTGGTGGTTCCTGTTCCGGTTGCCTGACCAAATACCCCATAACCGATTCCTGTTCCAGTATTTCCTGACTTTGATCCAACTACACCAAATTGCTGACCCGTTCCAGGTGAGCTGTTTGATGCGTAAACACCATAACCGTTGTTGGCATCCGTAATTGCATATACTCCATAATTATAGGCTGCTCCCGTTGCATAAAAATATCCACCATGGTTATAACTATTTGTTCCAGTATTTGCCACCGAACTATAAATGCCATAGGCTGTATGATTCGAGTTTGCATTACTTCCTGATCTGGAAATATTAAGAACCTTTGAATTATCACTAACAGTTCCTGCAGTGGATGTTGAAGACAAGTCAAGCAGTTTGCCGTTTGTAAGCGAGCTGGAAGATAAAGCAAAGGCGATTCCAGAAGTAATAGAATTAAAAGTAAACGCTGTTGTATTTGCGCCATGTGCTAAAGAAAGATTAGTGTTTGGGGCCGCAATTTGATCCCATCTTATAAGTCCAGAGGTGGAGGCCCAGGTAGGCGAAGCTCCACTACCACCGGAAGTAAGCACTTGCCCTGATGTTCCTGCATTATTGTTAGGCATTAAAGCTCCACTGAGTTTCACATTACCAACAACATCTAATATTTCTGAAGGAGAAGACGTACCAATTCCAACTTTACCGCTTTTTAAAACAGTCATAGCATCTGATTTTGCACCGCTGCTCGCCCCGTTTCCGACCACAAACAAACGATCAGCAGTATTCCATATTGAGATACTGGCGGGTGTATAAGCAGTATTGTATTGTCCTATGGAAGTTTCAGCATAAGAAGGGGCAGTTGTAGAAGCACCCATTGCAGTAGAAAAATACCCGCTGGCAATAGTTCCATATCCTGTGGCTGTAGCCTCATATGAACTTGCGGTTGATTGAGAACCGGAGGCAAAGGAATAATTTCCA
>JAHEYA010000462.1:0-937 GCA_023251855.1 Bacteroidota bacterium | reverse complement strand
AAAATGTGCCAACACTCGCATTATCCCATTCTGTTCCATTCGCTGTTCCGGCTCTGAAGGCTGATTTACCGGGGTAAAACATCATTCGTGCACCGGCCCCAAGGCTGGGAACTGTGGAAGCACCATTATATGTACCTGTTACTAAAACACCATTAGCAGTGTTGGTACCGAGGTCAACGTGCAATGCTGCGGTAGAATTTGGTGTGGATGTTCCAATACCAACATTACCACCATTATTAAAAATATTACTGCTATTAGTTACCCAATTTGAACCATCCCAATAAGTAGTATTTCCTACAGCAGAACCATTTGGCAAAAATCCGGTTGTACCTGATGTACCAGTACTACCTGTTGCGCCTGTAGAACCGCTTCCGGTAGCCCCTGTTGTTCCTCCCACACCATTATTACCAGTTGCTCCTGTTGGACCGGTACTACCTGTATTTCCGTTCGCTCCGGTATTACCTGTTGCGCCTGTAGAACCACTTCCGGTTGCTCCTGTTGTTCCAACTATGCCTGTATTACCGATAGAACCAGTACTTCCGGTACTTCCGGTAGAGCTCGTTGCTCCGGTTGAGCCAACATTCCCTTGAGGTCCTGCCGGTCCGGGAGCACCGTTAAGATTTACGTCCCAAAAAGCAAAAGTTCCGCCACCGGTTATAGAGGTAATATTAACAGACATTGAACCTGTGCCGGAAGTAAAACTTGTTATTGTTCCTATCATTTGATCAGTGGACGAATTAGCTATGATTACCTCTTGTCCCGTTGAATAAGCTAAACCGATAGCTACAGTAAGCGTTTTAGGGGCCATGCTTATTAATAATGAAGTTGTAGAGGTAGTAGCATACCTATCACCTATGGGACCTGTAGGACCGGTTGAGCCTGATCCTGTTGCCCCGGTTGAACCAGTCGAGCCGGTGGTTCCTGTTGAACCGGTACT
>JAHEYA010000461.1 GCA_023251855.1 Bacteroidota bacterium | reverse complement strand
AATTTGTCTGTCAACCTGCAATCTATCGGCTTTTGCGGAAGATGCTATTTTTTTATACACTTTATATTTTATGATAGCATCATCAAAACGGTAGTTCAAATGGTAGGCTTTTGCAAGATAAAAAAACCGTTCTTTTTCAACTTCAGAGCTTCTCACAGCAAATTCAAGGAATGTGATCGCACGTTCTTTATCATCACCAGCAAAGAGCATACATACCCCCAAGCGGTAGTTATAGTTGGGATCTTTACGATAAAGACTCACCAACTGCGAATATAATGGGTAGGCCTTTTCGTATTCTTCTGCTTCATATAATCGATCGGCCTCTTTTTTAAACTCCTGTTCTGAAGCAAAATCTGTTTGAGTAGTTTGAGCAAAAACCCTGTTAAGGCCAATGTTAACTACCAGCAGCAATAAGAAAATAAACCTTAAATGCTTATTCATATTTTAATTCCCGAACTGATCGGATAATTGTTCTTTAATTTTAAAATGCAAATCACCCTCAAAAATTAGTTAAAGTCCTGATTTTTAAGAACCTGATTCATAATATCTTCATCACTTCTATAACCAACAAACTTACGCTTTTTTATTGACAAGGCGTAATCCTTTTGAAAATATACTAATGAATATAAACCGAAGATGCAAAATGTGAGATTTTCCATAAATTCATACGTAATTAAATAGAGTTAGTTCTGAAGAGAAACAGAACGTTGGAGAGCCTGTTTTATTTGAAATTTCAGGGTCATAAAATATTCGTTACAAAAAAACGTTGGAACCTATATCTTTTCTAATACTTAAGAGTAATTCTTAAAATTAATCACTAAGCAAAAGTTCAAAAGTCTCACTAAGAATAGTAGTGATATGTAAAATGTAAAATGGCAGATGTAAGATGGTTAAAAAGCAATCGCAAAGCCAAAACCCACATTTTCCATTTCACATCTTACATTTAACATAACAGTAGTATATTTGCAGCATGAAGTTGATCAAATTATTTATTGGCCTTTCGATTAGCATGCTTTTTCTATTGTCTTCCTGCAAAAAGGATGAAAGTTTGACCAATTCAACAGGGAAACTCAATTTTTCCACCACCGAGGTTTTATTCGACACTGTTTTTACTCAAGTAGGTTCAACAACACGTATCTTCAGAATAATAAATAATCATAATCAAGCACTTTCTATTTCGAAAATTTATTTAGCTACGGGAAATAGTTCTCAATTTCGAATGAATGTAGATGGGGTTTCGGGTAAATCACTTACCAATGTTGATATTCCGGCTAACGATAGTTTATTTGTATTTGTGCAGGTGACTGTAAACCCTACCGGTATCAACTCTCCATTGTTGATCAGAGATTCTATCATTTTCGAAACCAACGGAAATGTTCAGCATGTGAAGCTTACTGCTATTGGGCAGGATGTATATTTACATAAACCTGATCACTTTCCAATCAATGGAATCCCTCCCTATTCAATAATAGATTGTACCAATCCATGGATTAATGATAAACCTCACCTGATATTTGGATATGCCGTTGTTGATGAAGGTTTCACGCTAACAATGCAAGCCGGTACACGTGTACATTTAAGCAATAGTGCGGTTCTGTGGGTTTACAAAGGAGGTACACTGGTAGTAAATGGTCAGCATGGAAATGAAGTTACTTTTCAAGGTGCCCGTCTGGAAGCTGATTACAAAGAGATTCCCGGACAATGGGGTAAGATATGGCTTTCACCCGAAAGTATAAACAATGTGATTAACTGGGCTATCATTAAAAATGGCAGTATTGGTGTACAAGCTGATACTGTGGGTGCTTCCGCAAGTCCTACTTTGGTAATTTCAAATAGTATTGTTAAAAACATGTCCGCTGCCGCGATATACGGGCAAGGCAGCTTTATAAGAGGAACTAATTGTGTATTTGCAAACTGCGGACAATATGTTGCAGCACTTACTATTGGCGGAAAATACAAATTTGACCAATGTACTTTTGCAAATTTTTGGACAAACAATCAGCGCACAACTCCGCTTCTGGGCTTAAATAATTATTATGTAGATATTGCCGGTGTTACCCAAATAAGAGTTTTAGATAGTGCCTATTTCGGAAACTGTATTCTGTCGGGCGATTTGGATGAAGAAATAGGCTTGGATTCATCCACTTTTGTTCAAGGAGCATTCTCTTATAAATTTGATCATTGTATAGTTAAAACAGGCTTAAATACTGTTAATGGCTTACATTATAATTCCGTTTACAAAAATAATAATCCGGGATTTAAAGATGTAACGATTAATAATTACCAGTTAAAATCGATCTCTTTGGCAATCGATAATGGAGATACCGGAATTTTTATAGGTACTGATCTGAATAATCAACCACGACCAAATCCTACAACATCACTTCCTGATTTAGGTGCGTATGAGTTTTATTAAAACAGTGATTCTCGCTTGGTTTCATTATTAAGATTGTTAGCACCAATTATAAAAAGAAAGTAACAGTATTAATTTTGCAAATCAAAAGTGCGGTGTCAGCACTATAATCACTGACTATAATAAAATGAAAGAAAAAATACTATTACTCGCTTC
>JAHEYA010000098.1 GCA_023251855.1 Bacteroidota bacterium | reverse complement strand
AGAGCATTGAACAAGCCGAAATTTTAATGAAATACGAAGGTTATATTTCAAGAGAACATGAGTTGGCTGATAAACAAACACGTTTAGAAGATCTTATTCTTCATGATGACTTTGATTATAAACGACTCACTTCCTTATCTGCGGAAGCACGTGAAAAATTTAATAAAATCAGACCAAGAACTATTGGGCAAGCTTCTCGTATTTCAGGAATTACACCATCAGATATTTCAATTTTGATGGTATATTTAGGTAGATAATTATTGATTGTTTCACGTGGAACTTTTTTAAAAGGGCCTCACCCCTGCCCCTCTCCAAAGGAGAGGGGGGAAAGCTTTTGTAGAAACTAAATTCTTTAATGAAATTGCTAAGATTCGTAAATTCGTAAAAATTCGTTATTCGTAACCATTAATGGAAACTTTAAGTAACTGTCCGATTTGTAATTCTCCCGAGAAGAGTCCTTTTTTATCCTGCAAAGATAATACTGTTTCACGTGAAACATTTACAATTGTACAGTGTAACTCTTGCGATTTTAAGTATACAAACCCCCGCCCCAATGAAAATAAATTGGGCGATTATTATAAGTCTGAAGACTACGTTTCCCACTCAAATACTAAAAAAGGTTTTGTGAATTCTGCCTACCAATTGGTTAGAAAATATACCTTAATAAAAAAACTTCAGCTTATTTCACACTACCATAAAACAGGAAAAATACTTGATATTGGTTGCGGAACCGGTGAGTTTTTAAAACTTTTTAAAGATGCAAAATGGCAAACCACAGGTATTGAGCCAGATCCTGATGCACTAAAAATGGCAGTTAAAAATTATGGTTTGGATATCAAACAAGAAGTTGAAATTAAGAATTTAGAAACTGCCAGTTTTGATGTTATTACCATGTGGCATGTTCTTGAACATGTTCCTAAATTAAATGAACGTATTGAAGATTTAAAACGACTTATTAAACCCAATGGAATTATTGTGATAGCAGTACCTAATTGTACTTCTTTAGATGCAAAAATTTATAAGCAACATTGGGCAGCCTATGATCTGCCAAGGCATTTGTATCACTTTAGTCCTAAGGATATTGATACCGTTTTTAAAAATCACGACCTGAAAGTATTCATAATATTACCAATGATTTTTGATAGCTTTTATGTTTCAATGTTAAGCGAAAAATATAAAAAAGGTAAATTAAACATTATTCGAGCATTGTGGAACGGATTCCGCTCAAATATTTCCGCAATAAAAACCGGTGACACCTATTCCAGTCAAATTTACCTGATTAGAAAATAAAAATACCCGCCATTTTTTAAAACACCTGTTTAAATCGCTTATAATGCCATTTAGCCTCTCTAGGCTGTTGTGGGCTCAAAACTTTTAGAAGGTTCGTTAAAATTCGTTTTTGAATAACCCCTCCGTAAGTATTGTATTTGTTGATTCACAGAGATTCAAGATGCCAAATTTTAATTTTTCTTCCGTCCAGGATAATTTTTTACTGACTGATAAGTAAGTTTCCTTCTGCTTTCGTCCACTTGCCGGTTCACTTTAACAGAACAATAAAATAGTTTTCCTTCGTGATGTAGCTGAATCAGCATGTGCAAGTTGGCATACTATTGTCCATTATATAAAGTCTAATAACGTGAGTTTTGCTTAAGCAAAATTAAACTCCTTGGGCTAAAGCCCTATATTGTTGCCTATTTTTGTACCACGACCTTTAGGTTGTGGCTAAAACCATAAATAGCCCCGACTTTCAAGTCGGGGATTAGATGAAACACATGGTTAGATGGGCTTTAGCCCAAACCTTAAACGAAACTCACGTTAATAATTAATTTCACTTACCCTTATTAATTCATCGTTTGGTTTTTGAAAATGCGAAAACATTTTCAAAAATTCTCTTTTTCTTTCCCTAAGTAAGCAAATATTTTTACTTTTACGTAAATCCTAAAATTAAATTAAACCCCAATGCGTAAACTTTTCTTCATATTTATGCTTGTGTCAGTTTTTAATTTCAAGAAAATTTCAGCTCAGACCATTTCATTTATTTATAAAGGAAACAACAGAACCTGTAAGGTTCATTTACCCCCCGGGTACAGCCCTTCTAACAATTACCCACTTGTATTTAATTTGCATGGACATTCTTCCAACAGTGCTCAAGAGGAATTTTATACTCAGATGGATGCAATTGCAGATACCGCCCATTTTATTGTGGCTTATCCCGATGCTGTGGGTGGTAATTGGGATACTAAATTTATCAATTCACCTGTTGATGACATTGGTTATATAAATGCGCTGTTGGATACGCTGGAAAAGGATTACAGCCTCGATAGTTGCCGCATTTATTCCTGCGGAATGTCTATGGGTGGATTTATGACTTATCGGTTGGGAAGTCAGATGACACAACGGCTTGCCGCAATTGCTTCTGTTGCAGGTCCGGTAACCGACAGCGTAATTTATTTTTTTAACACATCTCCCCGAATTCCTGTGATGCACATTCACGGTACTGCAGACGGCACCATACCTTATGCTGGCGATACGCTTTTTTGGGACATAGACACCACTATTCAATACTTCATCAATAAAAATGGCTGTCAGGCCGCACCTGTTGTTTACAATTTTCCAAACACTACTCTTTCTGATAGTTGCACAGTTACTTCATATAACTACACAGGATGCCTAGGCAGTACAGATGTTTTATTTTACAAAGTTTCAGGCGGAGGGCACACCTGGCCGGGCGCTTTGTTTGATATTACAAATCTGGGAAATACTAATCATGATATTAGTATCAGCGCTGAGATTTGGAAATTTTTCAGAAAATATAATATCTGTTCCAACACGTCCGTCTTATCTCCATTTTCTGCTGCGTTATCGGTTTTGGTTTTCCCCAACCCATTTAGTGAGTCGGCAACTTTAGAAATTAAAGGTACTTCTCCGCAGTACCGAGTACCGGAATCAGGGAACAACGATTTGAAATTACTGATTTATGATGTATTCGGAAAAATGGTACTAAAATCAGAAATCCGTAATTGTAAATCTTTTATCAGGCGGGGCAACCTCCCAGAAGGAATTTATTTCTACCAAATCATTTCCGAAAATAAAAGTATTTCAACCGGAAAACTAATCATATTACCCTAACAGTTAGTTGACCGTACTCTTACGTATAGTGTACTTTTACTTTAATGAATCCATTTTTAAAATGCAGGAATTATATATAATGGGCGAACCCCTCTCTTTAACTGATTTATTTTACCATTTTGGGATGAGTTAATTAAAACACATACGCAAAAACTTTTTATATACGATATTGCCAAAATTTTGTAAATTAGCTTTTTATCAGCCAAAAAAATGTCAAAAAAAATCATCAGCCTTTTCATTATCATAATCGTTGCTACTGCTGCAATGGTTGATACTATGAGCAATGGCGCTCCTGCGTCTAGCACCGGTGCCCCTGGGGAGACAAGCTGTACTATGAGCGGCTGCCATGATGATAACGTTATTAATAGTGGGGGAGGAGTATCCTCTTTAGCTCTGGATAATGGGCTTTCATACTATGTACCCGGAACAACGTATACTGTTCATGTTCAGATAAGCCAGTCAAATAGTATCAGGTTTGGTTTTCAATTAATAGCATTGAAAGATGCTGATAGTAGCAACATCGGAACGTTTAATATTACTGAAGCCTCGAGAACACAGCTACTTTCAGGAACCGGAAATTTATCATCACGAAAATATGTAACCTATACATACCCCGGAACTAATGCTGTTACTCCCGGAAACGGCAGTTGGTCTTTTCAGTGGACTGCCCCATTTGTTGACGAAGGTCCTATAACACTATATTTGGCAACTGTTGCAGCCAATGACGATGGAACCGATGGTGGAGACCACTGTTATTTAAGCTCATTACAGTTGTATCCCACAGCTTTGGGAGTAGAACAATTTTCTGCTGCTCAGCAATTCTCTGTGTTTCCGAATCCTTCAAGTGATCAAATAAAGGTTCATTATTCCTTAAAAAAAACAAGTGCTGTTAAACTTGAATTACTTGATCTGAAAGGAACAAAACTAGAGAGTTGGAATTTTGCTGCACAACTTGCCGGAACTTTTGATCAAACAGTAAATCTAAATTATGATTGTCCGAAAGGGCTTTATTTGCTGAGGTTTACAATGGATGATAAAGAAACAATTGTAAAAAAAATAACTATCAATAAATAATTAAAAAAATATTTTCATGTGATTTTTAACTACTGATATGTAAAATGTAAAATGGCAGATGTAAGATGGTTAAAAGCCAATCGCAAAGCCAAAACCCACATTTTCCATTTCACATCTTCCATTTCACATAACACTAGTATGAGTAACAAATACAAAATAAGCGCTGCATTTTTTTTAACCGTTGTGACTATTATTTTTCTAACATCATTTGATAGTTTGGATGTAATGAAAAGCAATGGTGGTCCGCCTTACAATACAAAAGCTCCCGGAGAAAAAACCTGTAGCGGTGTTGAAGGATCCAATAGCTGCCATTCAGGAGGAATAGCAGATAATGCCGGAACAGCAACAAAATCAATCACTTTCAGTGGAGGTACAAATTATATTGCCGGCCAAACATATACAGTTACTGTAAGTATTTCGCATCCATCGCGCAACCGTTTCGGATTTCAAATTGTATCTTTAAAAAATGGAAGCAATGCCAATATAGGCACAGTTGCGCTTACCGATACAAACAGAACAAGAAGCCAGATACCAACATATGGCTCCTACCAAACCCGCAATTATGTAATGCATATACTTGGAGGATCATACGGAACTTCAAATGCGTGTACGTGGTCGTATAGCTGGACAGCGCCCAGCACCAACCAGGGCGCTATAACATTTTATGCATGTTTAATGGCAGCAAATGGTAACAATACAAACGATTCAGGTGATCAAACCTATTATACACAACTTACTATAAACCCATCCATCACAGGTGTTTTCGAGGATAACAATGAAAATAGCAACGATATAATTATATACCCAAATCCGGTAAAAAATAGTTTTACAATCAATTATAAATTAACAAAACCTAGTTTATTTAAAGCAGAATTATTAGACGCACAAGGCAAATTGGTTCAGCTATTATATAATAATGACAAGGCAAATGGAACAATTAACGAAAAAATAACACTCTCCGAAAATAGTTCGCCCGGATTTTATTTTGTAAAATTTAGTATTGATAATAAGGAACAATTGAAAAAAATCATCGTACAATAATGAAGCAATTTGATCCTCATGAAAACCACGATAAAAAATAATTCAGCCTTATTATTCCCACTACTTTTTTTAAGCATTCTCACTGGCACAACTGCAAATTGTTTTGCTCAAGACACCTTATTAAATAGGGGAGCGGGCGATAGACAAAGTTTGCAGCTAAGTGCGCCTGTTAATCCTGTATTTGATGCCAACCACATACGTTCTCAACAAAACAATTTGAAAGCAGCAATCGGACAATACGATAATAAATTTTTGGATAGAAACTCAAAAGGCCCTGCATCAAGCATTCTGTACGACAATCGCAATTATAATTTAAATTCCAAAACCGGAAATTATGAGTATAATACAAGTGGTTTAAATACAACAGGGCTGTTTATATTGCCCCCATTAACACAGTGGGGGTTGGAAAGAACTATAACTCCAGCGATTAGATAATACTCTTCCGTTTTTCACATAAAAACCTTAGTCCACATAGGTTTCGCGAATTGTGGCCTTGACGAGAGTAATTTCTTTTTCGCTTAATTTGTCAAGAACTTTGATCACCCTTTTTCTATCAATACTTCTTATTTGATCCAGTGCCACCCAGCCTTTAGTAGAGTGATGTTTAATGGAAACCCTTGTTGGGTAAGGTTTTGAACTGCTCGTCATTGGTGCAATAACAATGGTTTGCAAATACATGTTCATTTCGTTGGGAGAAATAATAACGCAAGGGCGAGTCTTTTTCATTTCACTTCCAACTGTAGGGTCGAGGTTAACCAATACAATTTGATATTGCCTTAATTCCATTCTTCAAAGTTCTCGTCAACAAAAACGTCCGCCATCAGTGATTTGTCCTCACCATTTTCATGCATTTTTTTGAATGCTTTTTCCCAGCCTTTCCTTGGTGAGCTTTTCGGCTTAAGTATGATATAACCCTTTTCGAGAATTAATTCAACAGTGTCTTTGATATTATATTTTTCGATCACGGTTTTTGCCAAGCGAATTCCTTTTGAATTCCCAATTGGTATTACTGAAATTTCCATTTGTACAAGTTTTGTGTAGTCACAAAGTTATTACATTAATTTTGAATCACCAAATTTTTTGGGCTAAAAAAATGTTTAACAAACTTACACCAACACTCCCTTACCCACCCTACCCCTTCTCAATCTTATCTCTCAACCTTTTCATTACTTCTTCGGTACGCTTAAAATATTGGTAACGCTGCTTTTCAGCAACACCACTTATTAAACTTGATTTACGGATCAAATTTTTTAACCACAGATCGGTTTCGTTGGAGTAATTGGCATTGGTGGTAAGCATCACATTAAATGTATGGTAAGATATGTACGTAGCCCTTGTTTCGCCCATATTTACTAAAATGCAATTATTACCAATCATTACATCACTATGATAAAGTGTATAATTATTTTCTGAAGCTGCAGGTTTATTTGTTCTATCCAATTTAACATTTAATTCAGCTTGTTTCTTTATCCTGTCAAGCATTTGCGAAAGTTGGTCACAAACTAATAAAGCATCTTCTTTTTTCGAAAAAATACCCGAATCCCAATAAAATTCAATTTGTTTAACAGTACTGTTTACAGTATCATCACTCCATATTTCAATGGAGGGTATCTTTGAATACTTATCCCAAATTTCCATTGCAATGCCCACCAATTCATCATTTACAAAATTTATATCAAATTTATTGTCTTCAAATCCTTTTGAATTTAAAATGGATTTATTCCAATAAAATATTTTAAATGCTGTAAGTTCGGGGAAATAAAAATGATGGAAAACAGGCACATCTTCAGCAGCATAGATGATCTCTTTGTTATCAAACTTCATGATTTTACCTAGGTCATTATTGATATTGGTTAAATACTCTTTGTATGAATTAACATGACTGCTTAATTGATGATAGGAGAATGTCACCAAACCATTGTCGTTGCTGTTTAAAAATGAATCAAACGAAAGTTTAAAATGTTTGCAAATAGCTGCAATATCTTCAATACTTAAAGCGGTTTCTCCACGCATTCGCCTGTAAGCGCTGTCGTTACTAACTTTTAATAGATCCGCCAATTCATCTACCAAAGAAATATTGGCGGGTAATGCATCTTTTAGTCGTTGCATTAATATAGTTTGAGCAGATTCTTGCACTTTTTTTGCCATAAAACTTTTGTGTTTTTCAAAAATAGAACAATAAACTATTTTCAATAATTCATAAAAATACAAAATGTATTTGCAAAAAATGCAAATTTAGGTTTGGGCCTCCTTGAATTTTGAAAAATTTTGCAAGTTCCACTTCAAATTGCTTAACTGTAGCGGTTTTCCGTTTCTCCACCCTTTTCACTCAGCGTAGTTTTGCTTCAGAAAATTAAACAAACAATTTAATAATTAAAACAAACTCACACATGAAAACAAAACGAATAATAAAAGTAGCATTAGTTTTTAGTTCGGTTTCTATGGTTGGTTTTGCACAGGATACATTAGAACTAAGAACAGGAATCAAAGTTTTAAGTAAGGTAATAGAGGTATCTGTTACTGAAATAAAGTATAAGAAGGTGGAAAACCTTGATGGCCCAACTTATACGGAAGATAAAGACAA
>JAHEYA010000460.1 GCA_023251855.1 Bacteroidota bacterium | reverse complement strand
AAAGTATAAGGGGCAGCGGAATTGAAGTTGGGTTTTCATGTGATCCCCAAAGGTGCCACTCATATTTATCAGTCACGTGATCGATAATGAATTTACCGGCATTGAATTTTTCATGCTGTGCCTCTTCGGTTTTGCCTGTTTCAGTTAAACCGGATTTGTTTTCTGCTGGTTCTTCTGCAAATGCGCACACACTAAAAAGAAGCGCTACGATAAAAGTAAATGGCTTTAATAGAGTTGTCTTATTAATCATTGCTGAAAATAGTATTGCTGGATTTTTTTTAATTCGGGTGCAAATCTATATATATTATACCAATATTTAATAAATTTTTTAGATTTTTTTTGTTAGTTAAATGTTAATAAATTTTCTATGTTTTTGATCAGATATTTAAAGCCTTTCTCAATATAAATGACTAAATTTGTTAGCTTTTAAAAGGCGCAAAAATTACATATAAATCATGGAACAAATTATGAGTGAAAAAGAAACAAAATCTGTGTTGACTGAAGTGAAAGGATCGTCAGAATATTCAGCGGATAGTATTCAGGTATTAGAAGGTTTAGAGGCGGTTCGTAAGCGTCCATCTATGTATATCGGTGATACCGGCCAAAAAGGGCTTCACCATTTAGTATATGAAGTAGTTGATAACTCAATTGATGAGGCACTTGCAGGGCATTGCAAAAATATTTTCGTTTTAATAAATGAAAACAATTCAATTACAGTAAAGGATGATGGTCGTGGTATTCCTACAGGCTATCATGCTAAAGAAAAAAAATCGGCTTTAGAAGTAGCATTAACAATGTTACATGCAGGTGGTAAATTCGATAAAGATTCTTACAAAGTATCAGGTGGGCTTCATGGTGTTGGGGTATCCTGCGTAAATGCACTATCTACCCATTTAGCAGTAAATGTACATCAGAATGGCAAAGAGTTTATTCAAGAATACAATATCGGTAAACCTTTATATCCTGTTAAAGAATTGGGTCCAACCGACTACAGAGGTACCATTGTTACCTTTAAACCGGATGAAACCATTTTCACAACCACCGTTTATCATTATGATATTATTGCTTCCCGTTTACGTGAATTAGCCTATTTGAACAAAGGTATTCGTATTGCTATAACTGATAAACGTGAAAAAGACGAAGCGGGAAATGACCGAACTGAGGTTTTTTATTCTGAAGGTGGATTAAAAGAGTTTGTAACTTATTTGGATGCAACTCGTGAAAAATTAATAGCTGACGTTATTTGTATGGAAGGTGAAAAAAACGGTATCCCTGTTGAAGTTGCCATGATGTACAATACTTCTTATTCCGAAAATTTACACACCTACGTTAATAATATTAATACGCATGAAGGTGGTACTCACCTTGCAGGATTTCGTAGAGGATTAACACGTACACTAAAATCGTATGCTGAAAAATCCGGTCTGCTGTCGAAAGTAAAAGTGGAGATCAATGGTGACGACTTTCGTGAAGGACTTACTGCTGTTATTTCTGTAAAGGTTCAGGAGCCGCAGTTTGAAGGACAAACAAAAACTAAACTTGGTAATAATGAAGTAATGGGCGCGGTTGATATTGCTGTTAGTGAAATGCTTAATAATTATTTGGAAGAGCATCCTAAACAAGCACGAACAATTGTAGATAAAGTGATTTTGGCTGCTACTGCTCGTCATGCTGCTCGTAAGGCACGCGAAATGGTGCAACGTAAGAGTGTGCTTACAGGAACCGGTTTGCCGGGTAAACTTTCTGATTGTTCTGAATCCGATCCGGGTATGTGTGAAATTTACCTTGTAGAGGGCGATTCAGCAGGCGGTACAGCAAAACAAGGTCGTAACCGTGCTTTTCAGGCTATTCTTCCTTTGAGAGGTAAAATTCTGAATGTAGAAAAAGCGATGGAGTATAGAATTTATGATAACGAGGAGATAAAAAATATATTTACTGCTTTAGGCGTTTTTCGTGGTACTCCCGAAGATGAACGTGCATTGAATATCGAAAAATTGCGTTATCATAAAATTGTGATCATGTGTGATGCTGATATTGATGGTAGTCATATTACTACTTTGATCTTAACTTTCTTCTTCCGACATATGATGGAATTAATTGAGAATGGCCATATTTACATCGCAACACCTCCATTGTATTTAATAAAAAAAGGTAAAGAGCAAAAATATTGCTGGACAGAAGAAGAACGTGCAAAAGCTGTGAAAGAATTAGCCGGTGGGGAAGGTAAGGAAGGCACAGTAAATATTCAACGTTATAAAGGTCTTGGTGAGATGAATGCGGAGCAATTATGGCAAACAACTATGAATCCGGAGCATCGTACGTTGCGCCAGGTTACCATCAATAGTGCTGCTGAAGCCGATAGAATTTTTTCAATGCTTATGGGTGATGAAGTTCCGCCTCGTAGAGAATTTATCGAGAAGAACGCGAAGTATGCAAAAATTGATGCATAATAACGTGAGTTTCGTTTAAGGTTTGGGCTAAAGCCCATATAATTTGGTGTTTCATTTAACCCCGACTTAAAAGTCGGGGCTATTGGCAATTAAATAGCCACGACCTTTAGGTCGTGGAATACAGAAGA
>JAHEYA010000459.1 GCA_023251855.1 Bacteroidota bacterium | reverse complement strand
AATTTTCTCCTTTCCGTGTTGAGCAACAGGTAGCAATTATTTATTGTGGTGCAAAAGGTTTATTACGTGATGTTCCAGTTAACAAAGTGAAAGAATTTGAATCCGATTTTATTGCATTTTTAGAAACAAAACATAAAAATGTTTTAAATGAATTGAAAGCCGGAAAATTCACTGAAGAATTAACTGATGTATTAGAAACAGTGGCTGGAGAGTTATCAAATAAGTATAAAAAGTAAAGTATTGAGATGTGAGATATGAGTATTGAGAAAAAATCTCATATCTCACATCTCCTATCTATCATCTAGATAAAAATGGCAAATTTAAAAGAGGTTCGTAACCGGATTACATCAGTAAGTTCAACACAACAGATCACTAGTGCCATGAAAATGGTTAGTGCTGCGAAGTTGCGTAGGGCTCAGGATGCTATTGTAAAAATGCGTCCTTATGCCAGTAAGTTAAAGGAAATTTTAGAAAATTTGAGCGCAAGTTTAGGCAGTTCAGATGGGATCTACTCTAAACAAAGTCCTTTAAAAAATGTGCTGATAGTTGTAATTACTTCTAACCATGGGCTGTGTGGAGGATTTAATGCAAATATTATAAAGGCTGCAAGTCGCTTGGCCCGTGAACAATATAGTGGTTGCAAAATTAGTATATTACCTATTGGAAAAAAAGCAACTGATTTTTTTAAGAAAACAGAGTATGGAATTATTGGTACCGATATGCCACGTGGGTTAAATGAATTGTTTGATGAACTCACATTTGTAAATGTAGCTCCTGTTGCTGAAAAAATTATGCAAGCATTTGTTGCCGGGGAATTTGATAAGGTAGAATTGGTATATAATCAATTTAAAAATGCATCGGTTCAAATTCCAACGGTGGAGCAGTTTTTACCGGTGCAAGAAGCCCCACCCCAGCCCTCCCCAAAGGGGAGGGAGACAAACACACAAGCCGTTTCGGAGGGAAACACCTCCCCATCGGGGAGGAAGGGAGGGGCCACCGATTATATTTTTGAACCAAGTCAGGAATTTATTGTTGCGGATATTATTCCCCGCTCCTTAAAAACACAGTTGTATAAAGCCTTGTTAGATTCACATGCAGCAGAACATGGTGCACGTATGACATCAATGCATAAAGCAACTGATAATGCAGGTTCGTTGATTAAAGAATTAAAGTTGATGTATAACAAAGCCCGTCAGGCAGCTATTACCAATGAAATTTTGGAAATTGTTGGCGGTGCTGAAGCATTGAACGCTTAGATCTCACCCCTCATCCCTCTCCTTTTCAAGGTGAAGGCTAAACTATAAAAAACCGTTTCGCGATACTGCGGAACGGTTTTTTTATTGAAATATTTATCTGATTAGAATTAGTTGTTATAAATTTATCCATGAAAATCAAAAGTATAGCTTTTGATTTTCATGGATAAATTTTATATCTTTGTGGTATGATCAAAAGAATAGAATTAACAGAATTAGGGAAATTATTAAAAACAAATCCGGCTGTAGCCCTTTTAGGGGCGAGACAAATAGGCAAAACCACCTTAGCAAAACTGTATGCTTCCGGCACTAAAAAACAAACTTTATATCTTGACTTGGAACTTGAAAGTCATTTTAATCGTTTGCAAACTGATGCTGAAAGTTATTTGTTAAAACACAAAGACAAGTTGATTATTATTGATGAAGTACAGCGTATGCCCAAATTATTTGCATTGTTGCGTGCATTGATAGACATAGATCGTAAACCGGCTCGTTTTTTATTATTGGGTTCATCATCTCCACATTTAATAAAAGGCGTGTCAGAATCACTTGCAGGGCGTATTGCTTATTTAGATATGGGTGGAATTAATTTTCCGGAAGCGCAAAAAAGCAAAATCAAACAGGATGCTCTTTGGTTCAAAGGAGGCTTTCCGGTTGCTTTAACTTTGAAACAAAACAGTGCTGTTCAGAATTGGTATAACAATTTAATAAAATCATATACCGAAAGAGATATGAAAGAATTGTTTGGGGTAGAATTTTCATCCCTTACCATCCGAAATTTCTGGAGTATGCTTGCACATAACAATGGACAACTCTGGAACAAAGAAAATTATGGTAAATCGTTGGGGATTACAGCCCCAACTGTAGGCAGGTATCTGGAATATATGGAAGGAGCGTTTTTACTTACCCGTTTACAACCCTGGTTCATCAATTCGAAAAAACGGTTGGTAAAAGCACCCAAAATATACATACGTGATACCGGTATTTTGCATACTCTTATCAGAACAGTTGATATGGATGATCTATTCGGGCATCCAAGTGTTGGAACATCCTGGGAAAGCTTTGTGATAGAACAAACACGACAATTAAAACCTGCACATTTAGATATGTATTTTTACCGCACTCACCAAGGTACTGAGGCTGATCTTTTATTAGTAAAAGGGTTAAAACCTGTGGCGTGTATAGAAATAAAATTATCAGGTGCTCCACAAGCGCAAAAAGGGTTTTTACAATCAATTACTGATTTGAAAACAAAAAAGAATTTCATCATTATGCCTACAGGTGAAAGCTATACTACCAAAGAGAATATTACTATTTGTAGCCTCTCGGATTTTATA
>JAHEYA010000097.1 GCA_023251855.1 Bacteroidota bacterium | reverse complement strand
GATATTGAAATCTATCCTGATAAAATAATTGTTTTGAATTCTTCGATCACTCCTCCTTTCACCATTGAGGATGATACTGATGGTGGGGATGATATCCGAATGAAATATCGTTATCTGGATTTGCGTAGAAATCCTGTACGCAAAAACCTGGAATTGCGCCACCGTATGGCTATTGAAACACGTAACTATTTAGATAAACTTAATTTTTTGGAAGTAGAAACACCGGTATTAATAAAGTCAACGCCTGAGGGAGCTCGTGATTTTGTTGTTCCTTCACGAATGAACCAAGGTGAATTTTATGCTTTACCTCAGTCCCCACAAACATTTAAACAACTATTAATGATTGGTGGCTTCGACCGTTATTATCAAATAGTAAAATGTTTTCGTGATGAAGATCTTCGTGCCGATCGTCAGCCGGAGTTTACACAGATAGATTGTGAAATGGCATTTATAGAGCAGGAAGATATTTTAAATACGTTCGAAGGATTGGTGAGTCATTTATTTAAAGCCGTGAAAGGTATTGATATTCCTGTTCTTACAAGGATGACCTATGCTGATGCGATGAAATATTATGGTAATGATAAACCTGATATTCGGTTTGAAATGAAATTTGTAGAATTGAATAATGTTGTGAAAGGTAAGGGTTTTAAGGTGTTTGATGATGCCGGACTGGTTGTTGGAATTTGTGCAAAAGGTGCTGCTGAATATTCCCGTAAACAATTAGATGAATTAACTGAATTTGTAAAACGTCCGCAAACAGGAGCTACCGGCTTGGTTTATGCACGTTGTAATGCGGATGGAACAATTAAATCTTCTGTAGATAAATTTTACAATGAAGAAGAACTGAAAAAATGGGCTGTAGCGTTTAACGCCAAACAAGGAGATTTAATGCTGATTTTGGCAGGCGAAGAAAATAAAACCCGTAAAGCATTATCTGAATTGCGTTTGGAAATGGGAACCCGTTTAGGTTTGCGCGATAAAAATAAATTTTCTTGTCACTGGGTAATTGATTTTCCTTTATTGGAATGGAATGAAGAAGCAAAACGCTGGCATGCCATGCATCATCCTTTTACTTCGCCCAAACCGGAAGATATTCAATTGATAGATACCGATCCCGGTAAAGTACGCGCAAATGCTTACGATATGGTAATCAACGGAGTTGAAGTAGGGGGTGGTTCCATACGTATTTTTAATAAACAATTACAAGCGCGTATGTTCGACCTGCTTGGTTTTACTAAAGAAGATGCACAGGCGCAATTTGGATTTTTGATGAATGCATTTGAATTTGGTGCTCCTCCACATGGTGGTATTGCCTTTGGTTTCGACCGTTTATGCTCATTATTCGGAGGTGCAGAGGTAATCCGCGATTTTATTGCTTTCCCAAAAAATAATTCCGGAAGAGATGTGATGATTGACTCCCCATCAACTATTGCACAGGAGCAATTAAAAGAATTAGGAATAAAGATTTCTTGAAAAATATACGGTTTAGGATTTGGATTTATTTTGACAATTCCACTGTTAAATGGGTTTCGTTAATAATAAATCAAAATTCAACTTGAGTATTCAAAAAAATTACTATATTTTTGTACTGCTTTTAAAACCGAACTAATGAAAAAGATAACTACTGTATTATTATTTTTACTTTCTTTAACTGTTTTTGCGCAAGGTCCGCCTGTAGTAGAAGGTACCTATCTTCCCGTAAGAGGAACATCTGTTAAACAAGTTTGGAACACAGTTTCTGGGGCGCTTTCTATTCCAGTTTCTGGTGCCAATATAGTTTGGGATTATTCCAATCAGTTTCCTAATGCTGTTGACACCTTTCAAGTTAAAACATTTCATCCTGATTCTACTGCGATGAGGTTTCATCAGTATTATCCAACTGCTACTCATGCATCTTTTATAAGAACTCCAATTCCTGCTGATCCAACCGATTCGTTATATGCTTTTTTTGTAATTGACTCCGGTGGTCTTCACTTATTAGGCGGATTTAATATTAAGCAGGTTCATGATAGTACTGCAATTATTCATCTTCCCGGTGAATTGTTGGTGCCTTCAACCTGTACTTATGGAATGACAGTTATTGATACTTCAAAATATACTTTTTACTCTAATCATTATTCCGGTTTTCCGGTTAAAGTAAAGGGAACTAAGGCTAGAGAAATGACCGGTTTTGGCTATGGAACATTAAAATTACCTGGTGCTATATATACCAATACTTTGCTTGCAAAGCAAAAAATATCTACTGTTGATAGTGTTTTTGTTGATTTTAATCATTCTGGAACATATGTTTTTTATACTATTCAGGTTGCAACTTATTATTTCTATTCATTTGTTAGAAATAATACATTTGGTTCTTCTTTCTTACTTCACTTAAAAACCAATGCTGCAAATACTTCCATTGTTAATGGCTATTATGTTTTGCCTGTTGATTTTGGTTCTATTTCAGGAATTGTTTACGATTCTATTAATGGAGCACCTACTACACATGGACAAGCGCTTCTCTATAGAGAAAATTCAAATTTTTCAAAAAATGATATTTTAGATAGGTCAACATTAGATATAAATGGTCATTATCAATTTGATAGTATCCCTTATGGTGAATACAGGGTTGCAGTACGTGCTGATTCAATGAGCTATCCAACTGCTTTCACAACTTATTATGGCGATTCTACAGATTGGGTAAGTGCTCCTTCAATTCATACAACAGCTAATTCAAGCGGTAATAATATTCACCTTCAATATCATCCGATACCAAGCGGTTCAGGAATTGTTCACGGAAATATAAATTATGATTCTCAAATACGAAACAATAATCCAATTCCCGGAGTAGATATTATTGTAAAAAAGAACCCGGGAGGAATAGCAACTCATGAAGTTCACACAAATGGATTGGGTAATTTTTCTTTAAGTGGATTAGATACCGGGCATTATGAAATGTTTGTTGACATACCGGGTTTATTCATGCAAGAGGGTTGTAATTTTGTTATTGCAAACGGAACCATAATAAATGGGTTCGATTGTACTGTTGGAAGGGATACTATTCATCCTGTATATGGCATTGTTGGGGTGAATGAGGTTATGCAAAAGAGTGACAATTTAATAAGTGTTTATCCCAATCCTTTTTCATCCAATACTACTATTAAAATTAGTGTGTCAGAAAAAGCGGATGTTCTTTTAGAAGTATATAATTTACTTGGCGAAAAAATACAAACTATCGATCAAGCTGAAAAACTTGCAGGCATCTACTCCTATAATTTTAATGCTAAAATCCTTAAGCATTCTTCAGGCATATATATTTTAAAGCTTAGTGTAGGGGGTAAAATAAGTGTACAGAAAATAATACAGCAATAATAGAATTAATATTTTGTGATAAGATGGGGGCTAAATGCCCCTTTTTTATTGCGTCAAATTAATTTATCAAAAAAATCAACTCACGTAATCATTTCCTTGTAATTTTGAACATCAAACAATTTTCTGCATGCCTAAATTTCTGGTTCGGATATTTTTAATTTCTCTGTTTTTTTCGCTTTTAAACAAAGTAAACGGGCAGGTATATAACTTTTCCAACTATACTGTTGAAAGTGGTTTAGCAAATCCACAAATACTTTCCGTTTTTCAAAATGACGATGGAGTGATGTGGTTTGGTACTAACGGGGGGGGGATTACCAAATACGATGGAAATTCTTATGAATACCTTACCGATAAAGACGGTTTAGCTGATAATGTTGTCTATTGTATCGTAAAGGATAAGCAAGGCAGAATTTTGATCGGAACCAATAATGGCTTGTCGGTAATCGATGGTAAGCATTATAGGAATTATACCACGCAAAATGGGCTGACTCACAATAGAATATTCTCTGTATTTTTTGATAGTAAAGGCAGAACTTTATTAGGAACTGGTAAAGGTATTTCTATTTTCAAAAATTCTGTTTGTTCATCTTTTCCTATAGAAAAAATACTTGATGGTGCTAACGTATTTAATATTTTTGAAGACAGCAAACAAAATTTATGGTTTAGTACTCTTGGTAATTCAGCGTTTAAGTATGATGGTAAAGCTTTAAAAAATTATGCTGCTGCTGATGGTTTAAAAACGGATTATGTGTTTTCAGTTTTAGAACTTGAAAACAATAAATATTTGTTCTTTACGGATGAAGGCTTGTATGAGTTAAGTAATAAAGAAATAAAATTAATTAATCCCACTACCTTATCTCCAAAGACCACTTATCACAGTTATTTAAAGGATAAGTATAACAATATTTGGTTTGCATCAAAAAATGGTCCTTTAAAATACGATGGCAAAAATTTTCAATTATTCACTCAAACAAATGGATTGGTTAATGATAATATCTGGAAAGTTTTTCAAGATAAAGAAGAAAATTTATGGTTTGCCTCCAAAGACAATGGATTATCAAAGTTAGTCAGTGAGTTGTTTTTAATGTATACTGTTAAAGACGGACTATTATCCAATGAAATTAACAGAGTATACCAAAGTAAAGATGGAAGGTATTTTATCGGATCGGACAAGGGGTTGAGTATTTATGATGGAAAAAAAATTACTAATTATAATAACAAAAATTGGAAGGGTAATGATTTGGTATCCTCTATTACTCAAGATGAAGATGGAATTTATTTTATAGGAACAGCTTTTGGAATTCTTAAGTATAACGGAAGAATTTTTGAAAGAATAGAGTGCGATGATTCAAAAAGTGCAATTAATTTCGTAAATGATATTTTCATAGATGGTCAAGCTCAAATATGGCTAGGTACCAAAGGTGGAGTAGCGAAAATTGTAAATGGAAGAATTAAAGAATTTAATATAGAAGGGATTTCTAAAAAAGAGATTTTTAAAATTTTTAAAGACATTAAAAATAATTATTGGTTTGCAACCAGTGAGGGCTTATATAAATTTGATGGGTCAAGTGTTCGATATTATTCCGAAAAAGATGGTTTTACAAGCAAGCGGGTTGTGAATATAATTAATGACAATGCTGGAAATTTATGGTTTGCAACTGGCTCTGGAATATTCAAGTACTCAAACGGAAAGTTTATAGGAATTACAGAAAAAGAAGGTTTGTTTTCCAATAACATTCAATCAATAGCAATTGATAAGAAAGGTACTCTTTGGGTTGGTTTGCCAACGGGCTTAGATAAAATTCAAATTCAAAATAATGGAACATTTGAAATAAGGCATTTCCAAACTGAAAACGGCTTTATGGGCCAGGCATGTTTCATGAATTCCATTTTGATTGATAAAGAAGATAAAATTTGGATCGGTACCGAAAATGGGTTGATGGTAGTTCAACCTGAATTCGACAGAAAAAATACAATTGAACCAATCACTCGCCTGAAAAGCATTAATTTGTTTTCGCAAAAAACAGATTGGAAATTATTTTCAAATTCAATTGACCAGCATGATCTCCCCACAAACCTTGAATTAGCCCACAACAAAAATTATTTAACTTTTAATTTTATTGGTGTAAGCTTAACCACTCCAACAAAGGTCACTTACAAGTATATGTTGAAAGGTTTGGACAAAAGCTGGCTACCTGAAACTTCAAAAAACGAAGCATTTTACTCCAACATCCCGCCCGGTAAGTATGAATTTTTAGTGATGGCAAATAATGGAGAAGGCGTTTGGAACAAACAGCCCATTTCATTTAAATTCCGCATTCTGCCACCTTTCTGGCAAACATGGTGGTTCTATTCGATCATTGCGTTCATTGTATTTAGTGGTATTTATTCTTATTTAAAAATTAGATCGGCAAATAAAAAAATTATAAAACAAAGCAAAATAATTGCTAATAAAAATTCAGATCTAAAGCGTGTATATGCCGAAATAGCTGCTAAAAATAAAAGCATCACCGATAGTATTAATTATGCCAAACGTATTCAACAGAGTTTTTTAACCTCTGAAAAAACATTGAATAATACTTTGAAAAACTATTTTATCCTTTACAAACCAAGAGATATTGTAAGTGGTGATTTTTATTGGGCGTTTGATTTACCTGATAGAACTCTTGTTGCTTGTGCAGATAGTACCGGGCATGGTATTCCGGGTGCATTTATGAGTTTGATCGGACTTAGCTTGTTAAATGAAATTTTACATTCAAAAAATATTGTAGAACCGGATAAAATTCTGGATGAATTAAGACGAATTATAATATGTGCACTTAACCCTGAAAAGCTTGATTCCGGTGGTAAAGATGGAATGGATATTGCGCTGATCTCCATTTTTAAAAATTCCAATTCAGATGAAATAAAAATTCATTTTGCCGGAGCCAATAATGCGCTATATTTAATTTCAGGTCTAGCTTACAGTCCAAACTTCTCTGCATTCAAAAGTGATAAGCAACCTGTTGGATTTCATTCTAGCATGAAACCGTTCACTCAGCAGGAAATTACTGCAAAAAAAGGTGATATCATTTATTTAGGCACAGATGGTTTTTCTGATCAGTTCGGAGGTAAAAAAGGGAAAAAATTTATGTCACGACAATTAAAAAAAACGCTGTCGTCCATCCATAATTTGCAATTAAGTGAACAGGAAAATATTTTGAATAAAACTTTTCTTGATTGGAAAGGTAATCTGGATCAGGTGGATGATGTAACAATTATCGGTATCCGGCTTTGATATTTCCAGTGTTGTTCTCCCTCAATCATTCTGAAAATATGCAATGTAAAAGGGAACAAAGCATCCATTTTTTCTTTTGCTCCTTTAATTGAACCCGGTAAAGCAAGAATTAGAGAATTGCCTTTCAAGTTCTATTGAAAAAATTATGATATGAATACAAATTATTTTTCAAAGTAAATACAATGTTTGACACCATCCAATATTGTAAAATAGGTTAAATAAAAATAAAAGTTCTATATTTATCCCGTGAAAAAATGAAAGTTAATTCAGGTTTTAAGTTATACTGTTGAACTTTATTAAATAAAATTTCAAAATGATGAAATGCCTCATTATAGATGACGAAGAGCTAATTAGGAGCATCACTGAAAATCTTGTTTTAAAAACTCCCTTTTTGCAACTTGTAAAAAGCTGCTCGGGTGCTATGGAAGCAGCTCAAATCTTAATGAAAGAAAAAATCGATCTTGTTTTTTTAGATATTGAAATGCCTGAAATGAACGGATTCGATTTAATAAAGATCATTCCTGAGCCCCTGCCTCAAATAATCCTAATTACGGGTCATGGAAAACATGCTATTGAAGCTTTTAATTTTAATGTTACAGATTTTCTTGTGAAACCTGTAACCCATGAACGATTTATGAAAGCTGTATCAAAGGCAAAAAGAATTTCAAATGAGAAATTTGCTGGTAGCAAAACAGATCATGATATTTTTGTAAGAGTGGCTACCAAGCTAGTTAAACTAAATACCAGTGACGTACTTTACATTGAAGGGTTATCAGATTATGTAACGATTTATACTGCTTCAGCAAAATACAAAGTGCATTCCACAATGAAAGGTATAGAAACCAAGCTTTCTCCCAATTTTTTTATGCGTATTCACAAATCCTTTATTGTGCGGTTAGACCGAATTGCTAACATTGAAGAAAATCGTATTCACATTGGCAAAGCATTTATTCCCATCAGCCGTCCCTATAAACCAGAACTTATGAAACGTTTGAATATAATTTAAATTTCAATCAAGTTTTTTTCAAAACTCCTGTTTTCAGTATTGCAACACCCTAAAAATATTTGTGTATAGTTTGATATAATTCAGCTTGTTGGTCATCCATTTTCAAGAGTTTAGATTTTGTATGTTTAGATTCGGGAAGTGTGTATGTAATTTCATACATATTATGAGTTAATTCAGCGGCCTTTTTTAATGATAGTGTCGATTTCTCTTTGTAAAGTACTCTTTCCAAT